>JACMKJ010000515.1 GCA_014380155.1 Rhizobacter sp.
CAGGTGAACCAGCCCGCCGTGCGTGCGCGGGTGGCGGCGCTCGGCGCGGCCGATGACCGCCGCAGACAGGCTTATGCACAACGCAGCACGCAACAACGCAAGCGCCTGGCGCTGCCGCCGTTTCCTACCACCACGATCGGCTCCTTTCCGCAGACCAACGAGATCCGTGTCGCGCGTGCACGCTTCAAGCGCGGCGAGCTGCGCGAGCCGCTTTACCGCGAGCAGATGCAGCTGGCCATCACCCAGGCCGTGCGTGAGCAGGAAGCGTTGGGCCTGGACGTGCTGGTGCACGGCGAGGCCGAGCGCAACGACATGGTCGAGTACTTCGGCGAGCAGTTGAGTGGCTACGCCTTCACCGACAACGGCTGGGTGCAGAGCTACGGCTCACGCTGTGTCAAGCCGCCCATCATCTACGGCGACGTGGCGCGGCCGGTGGCGATGACGGTGGAGTGGACACGTTATGCACAGAGCCTCACGGCCCGCTGGATGAAAGGCATGCTGACCGGCCCGGTGACGATGTTGCAGTGGTCGTTCGTGCGCGACGATTTGCCGCGCGAGCAGGTGGCTTTGCAGCTCGCCCTGGCCTTGCGCGACGAGGTGGTCGACCTGGAGGCCGCCGGTATTGCGGTGATCCAGATCGACGAGCCCGCCTTCCGCGAAGGCCTGCCGCTGCGCCGCGCCGACTGGGCGGCTTATCTGGAGTGGGCGGCGCGTGCCTTTCGTGTCAGCGCGAGCGGTGTGCGCGACGACACGCAGATCCACACCCACATGTGCTACTCGGAGTTCAACGACATCCTGCCCTCGATCGCGGCGATGGACGCCGATGTGATCACCATCGAAACCTCGCGTTCGCAGATGGAGCTGCTGCGTGGTTTTGGCGAGTTCGCTTACCCGAACGAGATCGGCCCGGGTGTCTACGACATCCACTCACCGCGTGTGCCCGATGCGCAGGAGATGCTGGCGCTGTTGCGCAAGGCGCGCGAGGTGATCCCCGACGAGCGCTTGTGGGTCAACCCCGATTGCGGCTTGAAGACGCGCGGCTGGGAAGAGACGCGCGGTGCACTGCGGCACATGGTGGAGGCGGCACAGGCGTTGCGCCGCGAGGTGGCGGCTTAAGGCGTCTTGGGGACGGGTGCGGGCTCGGCCACGAAGCCGATGCGGCTCAAGCCCGCCTTCTGCACCACACCGATCAACTCGGCCACACGACCGTAGGGCACGGTCTTGTCGGCACGCAGCTGCACTTCGGTCTGGGGGTTCTTCTTGGCGGCCTGGGCCATGCGCTCGGCAAACGCGTCTGGCGCCACCGGCTGCTCACCGATGTAGAACTGGCCCTTCGGGTCGATGGCGACGGCGACGAAGTCGGGCATGTTGCTCGCGGTGGCCGCTTCGGTCTGGGGCAGGTCGAGCTTCAGGCTCGCGCTCATCAACGGCGCGGTGATCATGAAGATGACCAACAGCACCAGCATCACGTCGATCAGCGGCGTCATGTTGATGTCGCTCATCGGCGGCGGTGCCGAACTGCGTTCAAGACGACCGAAGGCCATGTCAGCTCTCGGGCGTGGTGTGGGTGCCGTGGTCGTCGACCAGCATCTCGCGCAGGTCGTGGGCAAACCCTTCGAGCTCGGCCTCGCAGGCGGCCACGCGCTTGTTGAAGATGTTGTAGGCCAGCACGGCGGGAATGGCCACTGCGAGGCCGGCGGCCGTCATCACGAGCGCCTCGCCCACCGGGCCGGAGACACGGTCGATGGTGATGCTGCCCGCGGCCGAGATGCTCAGCAGCGCGTGGTAGATGCCCCAGACCGTGCCGAAGAGGCCGATGAAGGGCGCGGTGCTGCCGATGGACGCCA
The DNA here is from genome assembly GCA_014380155.1 of Rhizobacter sp. GTDB lineage: Bacteria > Pseudomonadota > Gammaproteobacteria > Burkholderiales > Burkholderiaceae_C > Rhizobacter. Next base: position 1,848 of record JACMKJ010000515.1, read on the forward strand.
ACACCACCTGGCCAAACTGGAGCTGGGTCAGCACGCGGTGCAGCGCGTCGCGCAGGCGACGTGTGAGTTGCGAGGCGAGATGGCCGCGCGACTCCAGCGTGCCACCGCTGGGCTCGCTGGTGGCGGCGGCCAGCAAGGGGCGCAACACGCCTTCGCGGTCGAAGGCGGCGAGCTGGTCGCGGCCACCGACGAGCGTGGGCGCGGACCAGAAGGCGGGCACGGCACGGGCGATGTCGCTGCGCACGCGGCCCAGCAGCCAGCCCTTCCAGAAGATCAGCACCCAGGCGCTGATGGACATGATCATGAGCAAGGCCGCCACGCCGCGCGTGATCGCATCGCCCTGCTGCCAGAACTGGGCGAAGCTGCTCATGCTGTCAGGCAAAACCCAGCACGTCGTTCATGTTGAACAGGCCGGTGGTGCGGCCACTCAGGAAGCGCGCTGCGCGCAGGCTGCCCTGGGCGTAACCCGCACGGCTGTCGCTCTTGTGCGTGATCTCGATGCGCTCGGCGAGGCCGGCGAAGAGCACCGTGTGGTCACCGATGATGCTGCCACCACGGAGGGTGGCAAAGCCGATGGTCGACGGGTCGCGCGCGCCGGTGACACCTTCGCGCCCATAGACGGCACACTCTTTCAGGTCGCGGCCCAGCGCGTTTGCCACCACCTCGCCCATCGCCAGCGCGGTGCCGCTCGGGGCATCGACCTTGTGGCGGTGGTGGGCTTCGATCACCTCGACGTCGTAACCCTGGTTGAGCGCACGCGCCGCCACGTCGAGCAGACGCATCACCACGTTCACGCCCACGCTCATGTTGGGCGCCATCACGATGGCCATGTGCTCCGCTTGCGCGGCGATCTCTTGCTTCTGGGCCTCGCTGAAACCGGTGGTGCCGATGACCAGCTTCACCCCCATCTCGCGGCACGCGGCCAGATGGGCCAGGGTGCCGTCGGGGCGGGTGAAATCGATCAGCACCTGCGCATTGGCCAGGCCGCTCTTCAGGTCGGCGCTGATGTGCACGCCGCTCGTGCGGCCGAGAAAGGAAGCAGCATCCTGGCCCAGCGCCGGGCTGCCGGCGATGTCGAGCGCGCCGGCCAGCATGCAGTCGTCCGAAGTGGTCACCGCTTCGATCAGCATGTGGCCCATGCGGCCCGAGGCGCCAGCGATGGCAACACGGATCGGCTCACTCACGAGCGCGGCTCCAGCGGCGGGTAGCTGCGCTGCGGGGCCTCTGGCGCCGATGCGGCTGCTTCGGGCTTGGGCGGCACCGGCAGGGCCTTGATCTCGTCGGGCGTCAACACCAGCGGCGGCACCTTGCCGCGGGTCTTGGCGGTGTCGATCGACGCCACAAAATCGCGCTCGGACGGCAGGTCTTGTGCGCTGATGCTCTTGAGCTTGTCACCCTCGAACAGCACCAGCACCTTGCGTTGTTGCGCTTCGGCGCCCTGGCGGCGGATGGTGAAGACGTAATCCCAGCGGTCGGCGTGGAAGGTGTCGGTGAGCAATGGCGAGCCCAGCACGTCGCGCACCTGGGCGCGGGTCTGGCCCGGTTTGACCAGGGCCACCTGCTCCTTGGTCAGCACATTGCCTTGCACCACCTCCACGCGGTAGGGCGTGATGAAGCCGAGAAAGTTGTCGCTCGATTGCAGCGAGCCGCAAGCGCTCAACAAGGTGGCGGCGAGCACGCCGGCAGAACACGAGAGAGAGAAGCGCATGGTGGTGTGAGAGCGCGCGCTGCTGCGCGCCAACCTCGATATGATTCATCGATTCTAGCGGCTGACCCCCAGCCCGACCGCTGCGCACCATGCCGAGAACCCCTGCCATGTCCAACGCCGACGACCTGAAGAGCAGTGGCCTGAAGGCCACGCTGCCGCGTATCAAGATCCTCGATGTGTTTCAGCACACCAGCCAGCGCCACATGACGGCCGAAGACGTGTTCAAGGCCTTGCTCCACGAAGGCGCCGACATCGGTCTGGCCACGGTTTACCGGGTGTTGATGCAGTTCGAGCAGGCGGGCATCTTGTCGCGTAACCACTTCGAGTCTGGCAAGTCGGTGTTCGAGCTCAACGAGGGCAAGCACCACGATCACCTGGTCTGTATCGATTGCGGGCGTGTCGAGGAGTTCTACGACCCCGAGATCGAGAAGCGCCAAAACGCCGTGGCACACACCCGGGGCTTCGAGCTGCAAGACCACGCGCTGTCGCTCTACGCGGTCTGCACGAAAAAAGACTGCCAGTTCAAGACCAAGTAGCGCGAGCGAAGCGACGCGCACATCAAGCAACGCCCCCGGAAGAAGCTTTGCCGGGCCGCCAGGCGGCGCCCCTCGGGAGTAGGAGCAAAGCGACTGGGGGGCCTTGTCTCACTCTGGCTTTTGCATGGCTTTCTGGTGGCGCTCGATGAATTCTCTGTACGTGTCGATGCCGCGCAACTGAAGGATGGTGTTGCGCACGGCGGCCTCGACCAGCACGGCCAGGTTGCGGCCGGCGTCCACCGCGATCACCACTTTGCGCACCGGGATATTGAGCACGTCTTCGTTCAGCGGCTCATAGGGCAGTCGCTCAAAATCACGCTCCAGTGTTTCTTTGCGCACCAGGTGCACGATCAGCTTGAGCCGCATCTTGCGGCGCACCGCCGTCTCGCCAAAGATCGACTTGATGTCGAGCAGGCCGATGCCACGCACTTCGAGCAGGTTCATCAGCAGCTCGGGGCAGCGGCCTTCGATGGCGGTTTGTGAGATGCGGTAGAGGTCGACCGCGTCGTCGGCCACCAGGCCGTGGCCGCGTGAGATGAGTTCCAGCCCCAGTTCGCTTTTGCCCAGGCCGGATTCGCCGGTGAGCAGCACGCCCACGCCGAGGATGTCCATGAACACGCCGTGGCGAGTGGTGCGCTCGGCAAACAGCTGGGCCAGGTAACCCCGCACCACGTCGATCACGTGGCCTGCAGAGCCGTCGGTGACGAAGAGCGGAATGTCGGCGCGGTCGCACAAGGCCACTAATTTGTCGGGTGGCGTCTGGTTGTCGGCGACGATCACCACTGGCGGCTCCAGCGTCACGATGCGCTGGATGCGGCGCTCCTGGTCTTCGGGCGACGAGTCTTGCAGGTAGGCCACCTCACGCCGGCCGACGATCTGCACGCGGTAGGGGTGGATGTAGTTGAGGTATCCGACCAGGTCGGCGGCCGACTGTGCGTTGCGCACTGCGGCTTCATCAAAACGACGTTCGGGGTGGGCGTGCCCTGCAACCCATTCCCAGCGCAGCGCGGGGCGGTGTTCTTCGAACAGCGCTTCCGCGCTGATGACTGAGGGCTTCACGCGGTGGTGTCTTGTCGCATCGCACTCAGGCGACGGACTTCAACGGTTCCCAGTTGGAGATGAGCTCGTGCACCTTGGCGGCGCTGGATTCTGTCTTGAGGCGCTCGCGCAGCTCGCGGTCGCTCAACATCTCGGCGATCTCGGAGAGTATCTCCAGGTGCCGCTGCGTCGCCGCCTCGGGCACCAGCAAAAAGATCAACAGGCTGACCGACTCATCGTCGGGGGCGTCAAACGGAATCGCCTGCTGCACGCGCACCACGGCGGCCAGCGGGTTCTTCAGGCCCTTGATGCGGCCATGCGGAATGGCCACACCATGCCCGAGCCCGGTGGAGCCGAGGCGTTCGCGGGCAAACAGGTTGTCGGTCACCGTGGCCCGCGCGATGGCGTGCTGGTTTTCAAAGACCAGGCCCGCGTGCTCGAACGCGCGCTTCTTGCTGGTGGCCTCGACATCAACGAGTACGTTGCTGAGGGGCAGGATGGCGGAGAGTCGGTTCATCTGCAGGTCACGCTCTGGCCTCAATGAGGCATGGTCTGATTAGCGACTGAGGGGGCGATTATAAAAATGCGCCTCGTGCCCGGGCTAGACCGGTGCCCGGGCAGTGCCAGGAATTGTGCCCGGGCTGCTGCGTCGCAGCAACGAATACAGCCCCGCATTTGAAGGTGCTGTCGCGCCGGGCGTGAAAAAAGCGGCCCCGCAGGCCGCTTTTTGCACCAACAGCCAGCCAGCTCAGAGCGTGGCGTCGAGGCGCTTGGCTGCCACATGATGGTGGTCTTGCAGTTTGTCTTTGTGGCGACAGACTTGCCGATCCAGCTTGTCCATCAGCTGGTCGATGGCGGCATACAGGTCTTCGTGAGAGTTCTCTACGAAGATGTCTTTGCCCTTCACATGCAAAGTGACTTCGGCTTTCTGCCTTCGTTCCTTTTCCTTCAGCTTCTCTACCGACAGCAGCACATTGATGTCCACGACTTGGTCGAAATGACGAGTGACGCGATCTAGCTTGGTAAGCACGTACTCACGCAAGGCCGGTGTCACTTCGAGGTGATGGCCGCTGATCGTCAAATTCATGAGGGCTCCTTTCGCAGGGGGTGGGGGAAGCAGGAGAAGCGAGGAGGGGAGGAGAAGAGGGGTGGAACCGGGGGCTCGTTGAAACCAGTGTGCGCCTGAAAAGGCGGTGTGACAAGCGGGTGACAACGCTGGCAGCAGGTGTGTTTTGGCCCGTGCTTGTTTCGCCTCGAAAAGACGTCGGTTCTTCACGGTTAGAGGCCTTCTTGCGCCAAGCCCTGCCGGCCGCAGACCGCTCTCCCGCGGCGCCACTTTGTCGGGGCTGTTGGCGGCTTGCTCGCGCTTTTGGGTGGGTGTGATAATTCGGCGGTTCCATTCACGGAGTGCAATTCACGCATATGGACAGCAGTCACCCTCGGTGACCGTCCGCTCTGACACAGCTTTGCGGCGCTAATGCGCCCGCGGGCCCCGGGGCGAGGCGGTCTCACGTTAGCCCTTCCCTCCCTTCACAGGCCCGTCGGAGCGCCCCTGCATGCTGAATGTGTTCACGCTGGCCAATGGCCGGCTGTTTCAGGAAGAAATTGAAAGCCCGGGCGCACTGGCCAACGTGCACCCGGTGTGGGTCGACCTCGAGTCGCCCACGCCCGAAGAAAAAAGCTGGATCGCGCAGCACTTCGGCGTCAGCATCCCCGAAGACGTGGTCGACGACGACCTGGAAGAGTCGGCCCGTTTTTACGAAGAAGACAACGGCGAGCTGCACATCCGCTCCGACTTCCTGATCGACGACGACGAAACCCCGCGCAACGTGCGCGTGGCATTCATCCTCTACAACAAGGTGCTGTTCTCGATCCACGGCGAAGACCTGCCGGTGTTTCGGCTGCTTCGGCTGCGTGCGCGGCGCATCCCGGCGCTGATCGAAGACGCCAAAGACGTGCTGCTCAAGCTCTATGACGCCGATGCCGAATACAGCGCCGATGCGCTCGAAGGCATCTACGACAACCTCGAGCGCGTCAGCGCGCGGGTGCTCAAACAAGAGGTCAACGACCAGGCCGCCGGCCAGGCGCTGGCCGCGATTGCGCGCGAAGAAGACTTGAACGGCCGCATCCGCCGCAACGTGATGGACACACGCCGAGCGGTCAGCTTCATGATGCGCAGCCGCATGCTCAACGCCGAGCAGTTCGAAGAGGCGCGGCAGATCCTGCGCGACATCGACTCGCTCGACAGCCACACCGCCTTCCTGTTCGACAAGATCAACTTCTTGCTCGACGCCACGGTCGGTTTCATCAACATCAACCAGAACAAGATCATCAAGATCTTCTCGGTGGCGAGCGTGGCCCTGCTGCCACCCACGCTGATCGCCAGCATCTACGGCATGAACTTCAAGGCCATGCCCGAGATCGAGTGGCGCTTCGGCTACCCGCTCGCGCTGAGCCTGATGTTCATCAGCATCATTTCGCCCTTCTGGTATTTCCACCGCAAGGGCTGGCTCAAGTAAACACTCGAGGAGATTCGTCATGGTTGTGTTGCGTTCGATCGTTGCTGCCACCCTGTTGGCGGCGATTCCCCTGGCTCACGCCGAATGCCTGAGCGACGCGCAAGCGGTGGCCTTGTACGACGCCTTCGTGGCCAAGACGCCCGCCGTCAACCCCGAGGGTCTGAACGAAGCCGATGGCGCCTGCACCCGCACCAAGCTCAACGGCCTGCTTGCCTTGCGCTATGGCGCGGTGGTGGGCTACAAGGCCGGGCTCACCAACCCGGCGGTGCAAAAGCGCTTCAACTACGACCGGCCGGTGTGGGGCGTGTTGTACGAAGGCATGCTGCTGACCAACGGCGCCACGGTCGAGGCCAGCTTCGGTGCGCGGCCGCTGTACGAGGCCGACCTGCTGGTGCGAGTGAAGAGCGAGGCCATCAACCAGGCCAAGACGCCGGCCGAGGTGCTCGAGGCCATCGACCAGATCATCCCGCTGATCGAGTTGCCCGACCTGATGGTGCAGGCGCCCCCCAAGCTCAACGGCCCGGCCATCAGTGCCATCAACGTCGGCGCCCGCATGGGTGTGATGGGGAAGCCGATCGAGCTGCCGCCCTACCGCGCCGAGCGTTACGCCATGCTCGACGCGCTGCGCGACATGGTGGTGGTTCTGTCTGACGACAAGGGAGCCGAACTGGCGCGCGGCAAGGGCAGCGACATCCTGGGCCACCCGCTGAACGCGGTGGTGTGGCTGGCCGAAGCGCTGGCCAAGGAAGGCCGTGCGATGAAGCCGGGCGACCTGATCAGCCTGGGTTCTTTTTCGCCGCTGTTGCCGCCCAAGGCGGGTGCAGGCGCGTCGGTCAACTACGTCGGTTTGCCCGGCGCGGCACCGGTGTCGGTGACGTTCAAGTAGGCGTTCAAAACAGCGCTCAGCTGTTGGCGCGCTTTTTGAGCCAGCGCATCAGGCCGCCGATCAGCGGCAACTTTTCATAGAGCTCTTCGGCCGCATCCCAGTAATCGCGGTGCAGCGTGATGAGGCCGATCGGGTCGAGCTGCAGCTGCGAGCCGCCGCGCACGGTTTGCAGCTCGCCGTTGAATCGCTTGAAGCGAAACACAAAGTCCCAGCTCAGAAAACACTGCTCGCCTTGCACGATCACGTCGCGCACGATGAAGCGCGGCTCATGCAATGAGGCGTACATGTGGCGGAACACCCGTTGGATGGCGGGCACGCCTTGCACTTCATTGAACGGGTCTTTGAAACGTGCGTCGGCGGTGTAGAACTCGCCCAGTCGATCGATGTCGGCGGGCGTGAGCTGCTCGAACAGCGTGACGATGCGCGCAATGCGTGCTTCCGTCACAGCCCGGTGCTCCGGCGGATGGCACGGAAGTACAGCCCGTCGCTCAGATGCGTCAGCGCCTTCAGCCACAGCGTGAAACGTTTGGGGAAATGGATCTCGAACCTGCCCTGCGCCCAGCCCTTGAGCATTTCTTGCGCGGCCTGCTCGGGTGTCAGCAACGCGGGCATCGTGAACTCGTTTTGTGCCGTCAGCGGTGTCTCCACGAAGCCGGGGTTGATGACCGAGGTGCCGATGCCTTGGGGGTGCAGGTCCATGTAGAGAGTTTGCGCGAGGTTGATCAGCGCCGCCTTGGTCGGCCCGTAGGCCAGCGAATTGGGCAGGCCACGGTAGCCCGCCACGCTCGAGACCAGGCTGATGTGCCCCGCCTTTTGCCGCAGAAGCACCGGCAACACCACGTCGAGCATGTGCAAGGCGCCGACGTAGTTCACTTCCTGGTGGCGCAGCGCTTCGTTCAGGTCGAACTGGGTCGCACGCATGGCCTTGTAGTAGCCGGCGCAGTACAGCGCAAGGTCGATGCGGCCGAACTGCGCCACGATCACCTGCGCGGCGCGCGCAAAGGCGGCGCGGTCGGTGGCGTCGAGTGCCAGACCCAGGCTGCCCGGGTGAGCCGCCTCGAAGGCCTGCAAGGCGGCGGCATTGCGCGCCGACACCACCACCTGCGCGCCTTGTTTGTGCAAGAGCTCGGCGGTGGCGCGGCCGATGCCGGTCGAGGCGCCGACCAGCCAGACGACCCGGCCTTTCCAGTCGGTGATGCGGGGGTTGAGTGACATGTCAGCTCTTCTGGAATGACAGCGTCACTTCACCCAGGCGAATGCCGAACTTGCTCATCACCGCCTTGTTCAGCATCACGCGCTCGTCGATCAGGTACATCCAGTCGTCGAACTGCACCTCGTAGACCTTGTCGTTCTACAAGAAGTGAAGCGGACAAGCACAGCATGGCGCTGAACCCGCGCATCGACAACTGGACCGGCCGCACCGTGTGGCTGGTGGGGGCCTCCAGCGGCATCGGCCACGCCACGGCACACCTGCTGCACGAACGGGGCGCCCGGGTGGTGGTCTCCGCGCGCAGCCGCGAGCCGCTGGACGCCTTCGTGGCTGCC
>JACMKJ010000516.1 GCA_014380155.1 Rhizobacter sp.
CGGCGGTGAGCCACATCGAGGTGTCGAATGCGCTGCTCATCATCGGCATGTTCATGCCGAAACTCGCGTTCGCTGCACTCTTGGCCGCCACCTTGGCGGGTTTGTCGGTTGCAACGCTTGGGGCCGTTTCCGTAGCCCGCTCCCATGACCCTAGTTCTTGGGAGCGGGCTACTGAAAAGAATAGAAGCACCTGAATTGGATTTTCCGTTCGGCCCAAAAATCGGCCGCATCTCGAAAAACATCCAACAGCTGCTCGCGTGCCTCGCGGTCGAATCGCGGGTTGTCGGGCAACTGCTCCAACACGACCACGAAGCCCGGTTGCGCGCCCGACTTGTGAACCAAATCGGTCATGCAGTCGTAGAGGGCATCGAGGTTCTTGCCAAAGTGAGACGGGAACAGGAAGGATTCGGCAATCGCCTCCATCACGTCCTGTTTTGTCTGGGCGTTGGTCAGGTTGGCGTAGAGGAAATGCTGACCCGCGCCCTGCGCGGCCTCATGCAGTTCATCGACGCGGTAGGCGCGTATCGACTGGACAATGTTTGGACGGACTGTCTGCAAAAGCATGGTCGCGTTCCTCCTTAGGTATCAAAAACAAAATCCTGGGCGATCACTGCACGATGCGGCGAAAGCTTGCGTAGTGGTCACTCGTATAAAAACAGGCCTCGGGCGCGGTGGGCTGCTGGCCCCCACACACGATTCGGCGCGCCCCTCGGTCACGCGATCCTGGTGTCTTCACGGTGTACTCGCGGTAGAAACTACGAGCTTTTACCGGGAGCAGCCGCTCGCGGTTACCGAAGCGACTGCCGTCTTTGGTGTAAGGGAATGGCCCACCCGCACGGATCAGGCGCTCGGTGGTTAGGGCTTCGCTCGGCAGGCTGGCCAGGGCAATCGTTTCCAGTTGCGGTTGGGGCGCCTTGGCCACGGCACCATTGCCAAAAACTGCGGCCACTGCCAGAACGATAGCGAGCCCCAACTTGCAAGGGGGTTGCCACGCAGGCTGCCAACCGAGGAGAAACACGGGATATCCCTGAAATTCGAAGCCGCGATGGTATCGAATCAGGCGAGAAAGCTCAAGCCGCTGCCTCAATTTGGGGCAGCGGCTTCAGTGCAGTAGTGTGTGCAAACAAACCCTGAAAGCCTTTAAATGCAAGACTTTCTCGACGCAATATCGCGTCAAACTGGGTTCCAAAAGAGTTGTGACCCTTTTGTCACATGCCCGTGCGCCAACCTGGGCCTTCCGGCCCAGGGGTTTCAGCGCACCGCGTTGGCGTCAGCCACCGTCAGGGCCGTCATGTTGACGATGCGGCGCACCGTGGTGGAGGGCGTCAGGATGTGCACCGGCTTGGCCGCACCCAACAGAACCGGCCCGATGGCGATGCCACCGCCGGCCGCCGTCTTGAGCAGGTTGTAGCTGATGTTGGCGGCATCGATGTTGGGCATGACAAGCAGGTTGGCTTCGCCGCTCAGGGTGGAGCTGGGCATCAACTGGGTGCGGTAGGCAGTGTCGAGCGCGGCGTCGCCGTGCATCTCGCCGTCGACTTCGAGCCAGGGCGCCTGCTCCTGCAGCAAGGCCAGCGTTTCGCGCATCTTGATGGCCGAAGGCTGGTTGCTGGAGCCGAAGCTGCTGTGCGAGAGCAGCGCCGCCTTGGGCAGCAGACCAAAGCGTTTCATCTCTTCGGCCGCCATCACGGTGATCTCGGCCAGCTGCTGCGCCGTGGGGTCGTAGTTGACGTGGGTGTCGACCAGCATCACCTGCCGGCCAGGCAGGATCAACCCGTTCATGCAGGCGTAGGTCTTGGCACCCAAGCGCCGGCCGATCACCTGGTCGATGTAATACAGGTGCATCGCAGTCGTGCCCCAAGTCCCACAGAGCATCCCGTCGGCCTCGCCTTTGTGCAGCAACATCGAGCCGATCAGCGTGAGCCGCCTGCGCATCTCGATTTTGGCGTGCTGCTGCGTCACCCCCTTGCGAGCGTTCATGCGGTGATAAGTCTGCCAGTAATCGCGGTAGCGATCGTCTTGCTCGACGTTGACCACGTCGTAATCACGCCCGGCTTGCAGGCGAAGGCCGAACTTCTCGCAGCGCTGGGCAATCACGGCCGGGCGACCGATCAGCGTGGGCCGCGCCAGGCCTTCGTCGACCACCACCTGCACCGCACGCAAGATGCGCTCTTCTTCACCTTCGGCATACGCCACGCGCTTGTTCTTGGCACCCTTGGCCAGCGTGAAGATGGGCTTCATCGTCGTGCCCGAGGCATAGACGAAGCTCTGCAGCTTCTCGCGGTAGGCGTCGAGGTCTTTCACCGGCCGGGTGGCCACGCCCGACTCGGCGGCCGCGCGAGCCACCGCAGGCGCGATCTTCATCATCAGGCGCGGGTCGAACGGCTTGGGGATCAGGTACTCGGGCCCGAAGCTCAGCGTCACACCGGCATAAGCGGCGGCCACCACGTCGTTTTGCTCGACCTGCGCCAGCTCGGCGATGGCATGCACCGCCGCGATCTCCATCTCGGACGTGATCGTGGTGGCGCCGCTATCGAGCGCGCCACGGAAGATGTACGGGAAACACAGGACGTTGTTGACCTGGTTCGGGTAATCGGTGCGGCCGGTGGCGATGATGGCGTCACTGCGCACTTCCTTGACTTCTTCAGGAAGGATCTCCGGCGTCGGGTTGGCCAGCGCCAGGATCACCGGCTGCGCCGCCATCTTGGCGACCATCTCTTTCTTGAGCACACCGCCTGCCGACAGGCCGAGGAAGATGTCGGCGCCGGCAATCACCTCGCTGAGCGTGCGCAGGGTCGTCCTTTGAGCGAAGGCGATCTTGTCTTCGTCCATCAGCTCGGTGCGGCCTTCGTAGACCACGCCGGCGAGGTCGGTGACCCAGATGTTTTCGCGCGGCACCCCGAGCTTGACCAGCAGGCTCAGGCAGGCCAGGGCCGCCGCGCCCGCACCCGACGACACCAGCTTCACCTCGGTCATCTTCTTGCCCGTGACCTTGAGCGCATTGAGCACCGCCGCGCCGACCACGATGGCCGTGCCGTGCTGATCGTCGTGGAACACCGGGATGTTCATGCGGCTGCGCAGCGCGCGCTCCACATAGAAGCAGTCGGGCGCCTTGATATCTTCGAGGTTGATCGCGCCGAAGGTCGGTTCCAGCGCGATCACGATCTCGGCCAGCTTCACCGGGTCGGGCTCGTTCAGCTCGATGTCGAA
>JACMKJ010000517.1 GCA_014380155.1 Rhizobacter sp.
CGCCTTGTGCAGCAGCTCGGCGCGGCGCCCGGCCAGCACCACGCCGTAGCCCGCACGCAGCAGCGCCAGTGCCGTGGCCTTGCCGATGCCGGTGCCCGCGCCGGTCACGAGGGCGATCTTTTGTGGCGTGCTCATGGCGTGGTTTCCTCGTTGGCGGGTGTGGGCGGCATCTCGAAGCAGTCGACAAAGGTGAAATACAGCGAGGCGTAGAACACCGCGTAGAAGCTCAGTGCCAGCGGCGGGATCACGATCATGGCCAGCCCTGGCTGGCCGAGCAGCAGCATCAGCAGCGCGCTGGCGAACGCCAGGGCTGTCAAGGCGCCGGCTCCGGTCAGGGCATAAACGGCGAACGCCCACTTGTTGCGCCAGCAGGCCACGGCGCTGAAGAAGATCGCCTTGGCGGCGGGCTGGCCATCCCAGTAGACCAGCGCTGGGGCGTGCCAGAACGGCAGGCTGAGCAGGCTGATGGCGCCGGTGATCCACAGCAGGCTGAGCTGAACGCGGTCGTCGGAGAAGAGGGCATCGAGGCTCTCGGGGCTGGCCTTGCCGCTGTCCATCGTGGCCTGCATGGCCGCCTGGAACCGGCCCCCGTCGATCCACACATAGATGAGCGCCACGACGACCATCAGACCGGCATACAGCGCCCCCAGTTGCCACAGCGCGCGCTTTTGTGGGGGGGTGCTCCGCATAGGCAGCACGAACACCTTCAAGGTGGGGAAACGGCCTTGCAGCGCTTGCTGCGTGGCCAGCATGAAGCCCAGCGAGACCAGGGGCAAGGTGCCCCAGACGAGCAGGAAGCCGACCCATGGCAACAGCTGCGCCACCAGGGTGCCCAGCAGCCACAGGCCAAACAGGCCCATGAACGCGAGCGGTCGGCTGAAGAACACGGCAAAGCCCTGCCGCACCCACTGTGCGCCGCGGCTGGCGGGAACGATTTGAAGTTTCATGGGGGGCAGAGCCTGAGAGGTTGTCGGACGTGTCCGAGCAGCGCGTCAAAAGGCCCCCGATCTAGGCGCAAAGCGCAGCCATAGCTCGGGCTATGGCGAGCATTTGCAACGACGAGCGGGGGCTTTTTGGCGTGACGAGCGGGCATGGGCGACAGCATCTCAGGCTCTCATATGAGGGCGGGGTGCCAGGGTTCGGTGACCCGGTGCGCCAGCACACGCTCGAAGTGCGTGGGGTCGTGGGCGGTGAGCACGGTCGCGTCGCGCGGCAGGTGATAGTCCCACAGCCGCGACGCCCAGAAGCGCAGCGCGGCCGCGCGCATCAGCGCGGGCATGAGGCGACGCTCGCCCGAGCTGAGCGGGCGCACCGCGTTGTAGGCAGCGACGAAGGCCACGGCGCGCTCTTCGGCGAGGCGGCCGCTCTCGAGGTCAGTGCACCAGTCGTTGAGGCACACGGCGATGTCGAACAGGAAGGTGTCGACCCCGGCGAAGTAGAAGTCGAAAAAACCGGTGAGCTGGTGGCCTTCGAACATCACGTTGTCGCGGAACAGGTCGGCGTGGATGGGGCCGCGCGGCAGCGCTGCATACGCGGCCGAGGCGGCCACCTGCTGCTGGTAGGTGAGCTCGCTCTCGATCAGCGTGCGCAGCTCGGCACTGAGAAAGGGCGCGACCACCGGCACGGTCTCGGCCCACCAGGCGAGGCCGCGCAGGTTGGGCTGGTGGCGCTCGTAGTCAACGCCGGCCAGGTGCATGCGCGCGAGCATGGCGCCGACACTTTCGCAGTGGCTCGCGTCGGGCGCGAGCTGGTGGCCGCCGGTGAGGCGGTTGACCACCGCCGCAGGCTTGCCGCACAGCGTGTGCAAGATCTCGCCACTCGCGTCGGCCTGCGGGTCAGGCACCGGCACGCCGTGCTGTGCCAGGTGCTTCATCAGGTGCAGGTAGAAGGGCAGCTGATCAAAGCTCAGACGCTCGAACAGCGTGAGCACGTAGCGGCCTTGCGCGGTGTCAGCAAAGTAGTTGGTGTTCTCTATGCCGGAGGCGATGCCCTTCAGGCTGCTCAGTTCGCCCACGGGCAGGCGTTTGAACAACTCGGCTGCGGCGTCGAAAGAGACTTCGGTGAAGACGGCCATGTCAGAGACAGCGCAGCGCTGTGCAGGAGGTCGGGAGCAGGAACAACATGGGCCGGATTGTAGGCAGCGAGCATGACTCGCCCGCTTCAGTGGTAGTCGTCTTCGCGTTGATGGCGAACTGCGCCGACAACGACGGTCTGCTGATCCCGGACTTCGAAAAGTGCCACATAGCCGGTGTGTCCGAAAGGAATGACCAGCTCACGCAGGAATGGTGTGCCCGCAGCCTTGCGGCAGGTGAACGGGAAACGCTCCAGCACTTTCATGCCGGCCTGGATGGCCGACAGCGCTTCTTCTGCCAGTGAGAGATCGCCGTCGTCTCGGGCCATCTCGTGCTCCAGCACAAACTCGAACAAGCGCTCCAGGTCGTTCTGTGCTTCGGGTGTCAGCAAGACCGAATAGCTCATCCCTTCGCTGCGGCTTTGCGGGCTTGGGCGGCTTTTGCTTTGGCCAGGCGGTCTTCGAGCTTGCGCACCGCGGTCTCGGCGTTGACATAGTGGCCGCTTTTCTGCGCGGCCTTGAGCGAAGCCAAGCCTCGCTTGACGAACTCTGCCTGCTCCAGGCGGCGGCGCAGGCTTTCGCGTACCGAGGTCTCGACAAAGGTCGAGAGGGTCTCGCCTTCGTTCAAGGCACGCTCGATTTCTTCGCGTAACGCGGCTTCGATGCGCACGGAGGGCAGGGTGGCAGATTTCATTCGGAAAGTGTATTGCAAATGCGATGCAGCAACGCATCGTCGCGTGCTTGAAGCGAGCCGTCAATCGACCCGCACCCGCACAAAGCTCGCGAAGCGTGGCGTGCCATCGGGGTGCAGGCCCAGGTAGCGGTAGGTGACCTTGCTGCCGACCGGCGGTGGCGACGCGCGATCGGCATCGCGCAGACCGCTGCCCAGCTTGAACGTCAAACCCTGCGGTGTTTGCACCTGCAGCGCACCCAGCATTCCTTGGTACTTGCCTTTGCCCGGCGCGTGCCCGATCACGGTGGCTTCGGCGTCGAGGTGCTGCTTGAGCTTGAGCAGGTCGTCGTTGCGTTCACCGCGGTAGAGCGAGTCGCCACGGTGCAGCATCAGGCCTTCTCCGCCCTGGCGCACGGTGAGATGCAGCAGCGCTCGCAGTGAGGCTTCGTCGGCCACCTTGTGTTGCGGCACGACCTGCAGCCACGCGGCCTTGTTCTCGGCCAGTAGTCGCTGCAGGTCGGCCAGGCGCTGGTCGAAGCGGCCGGGGTGCGCGGGCAGGTCGAACACCATGTAGCGCAACTCGCGCCAGTCAGCATCGTCCGGCGCATCTTTGGCGACGGCCGATGAGGCAGCGGTGAAGCGCCCGCGCCCGGCCCACAGTTCGCCGTCGAGCGGCTGCGTGGGCCAGCCGGCGGTGAACCAGGCGGGCGCGGCGATGCGGTGGCCCTGGCGTGTCCACAGCTGCGTGCCGTCCCAGTAGGCGCGCACGCCGTCGTACTTTTCGCTGACCCAGTAGTCGGCCAGTGGGAGTTCGGGGCGGTAGAGGTTGGCCAGCATCAAGGGTCGGGCTTCGGTGCGGCCGGTGCGGGGTGCAAGCAGCCACGCGCCGATGGCGATGAACAGAGCGCGGCGGAGTGGGGTCGGGTGCGGCATGGATCGGTGCGAGCGTGAAACGAAGTGCACAGGCTAGGGGCCGTGTGGCACACCGCCAAGCCCGCCAGAGGGGGCACACCCGCATGGGTGAAGCGGCACGCGCACTTCCCCGACAATCGCTCGCATGAACGACGCCACCCTCCAAAACGACGGCCCGCTGCTGCTGGTCGACGGCTCCAGCTACCTCTACCGCGCCTACCACGCGCTGCCCGACTTGCGCGGGCCCGAGGGCGTGCCCACCGGCGCCATCCACGGCATGGTGGCGATGATGAAGAAGGCGGTGCAAGACGTGAAGCCGTCGCATGCCGTGTGTGTGTTCGACGCCAAGGGTCCGACCTTTCGCGACGACTGGTACCCCGAGTACAAGGCCCAGCGCTCGCCCATGCCCGAGCCGCTGGTGCAGCAGATCGAGCCCATCCACGAGGTGGTGAAGCTGCTCGGCTGGCCGGTGCTCACCGTGCCGGGTGTCGAGGCCGACGACGTGATCGGCACCTTGTCGGAGCTGGCCGCCAAGGCGGGGCAGAAGGTGGTCATCTCCACCGGCGACAAAGACCTGGCCCAGCTCGTCAACGAGCACGTGACGCTGATGAACACCATGAGCAACGAGCGGCTCAACGAGCAGGCTGTGGCCGACAAGTTCGGCGTGCCGCCCAACCGCATCGTCGACTACCTCACGCTGATGGGCGACGCGGTCGACAACGTGCCCGGCGTCGAGAAGGTCGGCCCCAAGACCGCAGCCAAGTGGATCGCCGAATACGGCTCGCTGCAAGGTGTGATCGACGCTGCCGACAAGATCAAGGGGGTGGCCGGCGAAAACCTGCGCAAGGCACTCGACTGGCTGCCCACCGGCCGTAAGCTGGTAACGGTGAAGACCGATTGCGAGCTGCAAGGCCACGTGCCCGGCTGGCCCTCGTTAGACGAGCTGGCATTGAAGCCGGTCGACAAACCCGCGCTGCTCGCCTTCTACAACCGCTTCGGCTTCAAGACCTGGAAGCGCGAGCTCGAAGACGCGCTCGGCGCCCCTGCCGCTGCCACCTCAGCCAAACCGGCGCCGCCACCCGCACCCAAGATCACGCCGCAAGGCGACATGTTCAGCGACACACCCGCACCCGCTCCGGCGCCGTCGACCGTCAACCGCAGCTACACCACCGTGCTGACGCTGGAAGAGCTGGAGCTGTGGGCCGACAAGGCCGAGTCGGCGCCGCTCGTCGCGCTCGACACCGAGACCGATTCGCTCGACGGCATGCGCGCGCAGATCGTCGGCATCTCGCTCAGCGTGAGCCCGGGTGAAGCGGCCTACATCCCGCTGCGCCACAGCTACGCCGGCGCCCCCGACCAGCTGCCGGTAGAGGCCGTGCTCGCGCGCCTGAAACCCTGGCTGGAAAACGCCGACGCACCCAAGCTCGGCCAAAACATCAAGTACGACAGCCACGTGCTCGCCAACGCCGGCATCACGGTGCGAGGTTATGTGCACGACACGCTGCTGGAGAGCTACGTGCTCGAAGCGCACAAGCCGCACAGCCTGGAAAGCCTGGCCCAGCGCCACATCGGCCGCAGCGGTCTGAGCTATGAAGACGTGTGCGGCAAGGGCGCGCACCAGATCCCGTTTGCGCAGGTCGAGATCAGCAAAGCGTCTGAGTACTCGTGCGAAGACAGCGAGATGACGCTGCAGGTGCACCAGGCGCTGTGGCCGCAGGTCGAGGCCGACGCTGGCTTGCGCCACGTCTACGAAAAGATCGAAATGCCGGTGGCCGCCATCCTGCAGCGCATCGAGCGCAACGGTGTGCTGATCGACCCGACCTTGCTCGCGCAACAAAGCCAGCAGCTCGGCGAGCGCATGCTGGCGCTCGAGAAAGAAGCGCACGAACTCGCCGGCCAGCCGTTCAACATGGGCTCGCCGAAGCAGATCGGCGAGATCCTGTTCGGCAAGCTTGGCCTGCCGGTGATCAAGAAGACGGCCAGCGGTGCGCCCAGTACCGACGAAGAGGTGCTCGACAAACTTGCCGAGGACTACCCGCTTCCGGCCAAGCTGCTGGAGCACCGCTCGCTGTCAAAGCTGAAGGGCACCTACACCGACAAGCTGCCGCTGATGATCAACCCCGACACCGGCCGTGTGCACACCAACTACGCGCAGGCGGTGGCGGTGACGGGGCGCTTGTCGAGCAACGACCCCAACCTGCAGAACATCCCGATTCGCACACCCGAGGGCCGGCGACGTCCATTTCATCGGCGGCGAAGGGTCCGATCACATGCTGGTCCACGACCAGGCGGGTAGGTCAGGCGCCCCAGCCCCAGGCTACACGATCCACGGCAACATGCTCGGCCGCACGAGCGGGAAGTTATTCAGCCAC
>JACMKJ010000518.1 GCA_014380155.1 Rhizobacter sp.
CGGGTGCGGCAGCCGGCGCAGGTGCACGCGCAGGTGCCGGACGGGCCTGCTGGGCCTCGGTCAGCGGTTCAGCCTTGCCTTGCGGAAAGTTGGTCGGCAAGCGCGACTCTTTGGGGTAGCTGGCGGCGTCGAGGTACGAGGCCCAGTCTTCACGTTGCCAACCGCGGATGATCTGCGCACCGACCGTCAGCGCAGGCAGGCTGGTCGTACCGGTGAGCCGCTGCAGCGCGTTGCTGTCGTCGGCGGTGGTCACCATCTTTTCGGAGAAGGGCACGCCACGCTGGCGGAGATACTGCCGACCCGCGTCGCAGGGTGAGCAGTCAGGGGCCACGTACAGCGTGACTGGGTAACGCTGCACCGCTTGCCGCACCTCGAAGGGCATGGCCACGTCATTGGCGACCGAGCCGCCCGTGCCCACTTGCTGCACCTTGCTTTCGGTGCTGACCGCAGGGCGGTCGGTGTAGGTGACCTTGCCATCGGGGCCGACCACCTTGTACAGCGCGTGGGCGGGCAGGGTGGTGAAGAGCGATGCGGCGGCCACCGATGTGGCCAGGCTCAGAAGCGCGCGTTTGCGTTGGGTCATGTTCAGGTACTCCGGGGACGACTGATGCTGACAGCCATGCAAATTTTAGGCATCAGGCCATGCCCTGGTGACGCAAAAGTGCGTCAATTCGTGGCTCTCTGCCACGGAAGGCCTTGAAACTTTCCATCGCCGGGCGGCTGCCGCCCGCTTCCAGGATGGCCTCTCGGTAGCGGCGGCCCGTCTCGGGGTCGAGTGCGCTGGTCTCTTCAAACGCGCTCCATGCGTCGGCGCTCAGCACCTCGGCCCACTTGTAGCTGTAGTACCCAGCTGCATAACCGCCGGCAAAGATGTGCGAGAACGAATGCTGGAAGCGGTTGAACGCCGGCGGCGTGAACACCGCCACTTCGGCGCGCACTTCATCGGCGATCTGCTGGACGCGCTCTTCGCTGCCCGGCTCGGCATGGATGCGGATGTCGAACAGCGAGAACTCGATCTGGCGTAACGCTTGCAGCCCGCTTTGAAAGTTCTTGGCGGCGAGCATCTTGTCGTACAGCGCGCGCGGCAGCGCCTCGCCGGTGTCGACATGGGCGGTGAGGTGCTTGAGCACCTCCCACTCCCAGCAGAAGTTTTCCATGAACTGGCTGGGCAGCTCCACCGCGTCCCACTCCACACCCGAGATGCCGGCCACGCCGACGTCGTTCACTTGCGTGAGCATGTGGTGCAGGCCGTGGCCGAACTCGTGGAACAGGGTGGTCACTTCGTCGTGCGTCAGCAGCGCCGGTTTGCCGTCGGCCGGCGGGGTGAAGTTGCACACCAGGTGCGCCACCGGCGTCTGCGTCACGCCCTCGGGGCGGGCCCAGCGGCCGCGCACGTCGTCCATCCAGGCGCCGGGGCGCTTGCCGGTGCGGGCATAAGGGTCGAGGTAGAACTGGCCGACCAACTGCGAGCCTCGCTCGATGCGGAAGAAGCGCACCGTGGGGTGCCACGCCTCGGCGGTGTCGGGGCGGATGCTCACCTCGAACAGCGTCTCGATGATGCGGAACAACCCGCTCAGCACCTTGGTCTCGGTGAAATAGGGCTTCACCTCCTGGTCGCTGAAGGCGTAGCGAGCTTCCTTGAGCTTCTCGCTGGCGAAAGGCAGGTCCCACGACTGCAAATCCGCCAGGCCCAGCTCGCTGCGGGCGAACTCGCGCAGCTCGGCGAGGTCTTTTTCGGCGAAGGGGCGGGCGCGGCGCGACAGGTCGCGCATGAAGTCGGTGACCTGCTCGGGCGAGTCGGCCATCTTGGGCACCATCGACACCTCCGCGAAGTTGCGGTAGCCGAGCAGCTGCGACTCTTCATGGCGCAGCTGCAGCAGCTCTCGCATGGCCGCGCTGTTGTCGTGCTCGGGCTTGCCCAGATCGCTGGCACGGGTGGCGTAGGCGGTGTAGAGCTTCTCGCGCAGGGCGCGGTTTTCGCCGTACTGGATGACCGGGAAGTAACTCGGGAAGTGCAGCGTCAGCTTGTAGCCGGGCTTGCCATCGGCTTCAGCGGCGGCACGGGCGGCCTGTTTGGCGTCCGCAGGCACACCGGCCAGCTGCTCTTCGCTGGCGTACAGCGCGAAGCTGTCGGTCGCGTCCATCACATGCTCGGAGAAGGATTGCGACAAGGCGGCCAGCCGCTCCTGGATCTGCGCATAGCGCTCGCGGGCGGCGCCTTGCAGCTCGGCGCCCGAAAGCACGAAGTCGCGCATGGCGTTTGACAAGGCCTGCTTGCGTGCGGGGCTCAGCTTCGCGGCGGCCGGGCTTTGGGCGATGGCCTTGTACTTGGCATACAGGCGTTCGTCAGCTCCCAGCCGGGTGTGGAACTCGGTGACCTTGGGCAGGCTGTCGTTGTAGGCCGCACGCAGCTCGGGGTTGTCGGCCACGTGGTTCAGGTGCGCCACGGCGCCCCAGGCGGCGCCCAGGCGCTCGGTTGCCACGTCGAGCACGGCCGACATCGCGTCGTAGTCGGCTGGCACTTCTGCGCTCGTGGCACGCTCCAGCGCAGCGTCGGCTTCAGCCAGCAGCTGTGTCACCGCCGGGCCCACGTGTTCGGGGCGGATGGCGGCGAAGTGAGGCAGTCCGTCGAGGGCGAGGAGTGGGTTGCTCATTGATGTACCTTCGTGCTGTGCACCCCGGAATTCGCCATTGGGGCGGCCCGGAGTGCTCATGGGTGTTTGCGTTCAGCGGCTTCGATGGTGTTGACGAGCAGCATGGCGCGGGTCATCGGGCCGACGCCACCTGGGACCGGGGTGATGAAACCGGCAACCTGCGAGACGCCGGCGAAGTCCACATCACCACACAGCTTGCCTTCGTCATTGCGATTCATTCCCACGTCGATGATGACTGCGCCCGGTTTGACCATGTCGGCGGTCAAGGTATTGCGCCGGCCCACGGCCGCCACTACCACGTCGGCCTGACGCGTGTGCTGGCACAGGTCGACCGTGCCACTGTGGCAAATGGTGACGGTGGCATTGGCCTGCAAGAGCAGTTGTGCCATCGGCTTGCCCACCGTGTTGCTGCGCCCGATCACAACGGCGTGCTTGCCCTTGAGGTTGACGCCGGTCGTCTCGATCATCTTCATGCAGCCATAGGGTGTGCAGGATTTGAAGCCAGGCAAGCCGCTGGCCAGCGCGCCGGCGCTCAGGATCGAAAAGCCATCCACGTCCTTGAGCGGGTCGATGGCAGCGATGACCTTCTGCGGGTCGATGTGCTTGGGCACGGGCATCTGCACCAGGATGCCGTGGATGCTGTCGTCGCGGTTCAGCTCGTCGATGCGCTTGAGCAGGTCGGCTTCAGGCATGGAGGCCGGGAAGCGGTCGAGCACCGAGCGCACGCCGCTGGTTTCGCAGTCCTTGACCTTGTGGCTCACGTACACCTGGCTGGCCGGGTCGTCACCGACCAGGACCACCGCCAGCCCGGGCGTGTGGCCACGGGCCGTGAGGGCAGCGGCGCGTTCGGCCACTTCGGCGCGGATCTTCTTGGCAAGGGCGTTGCCGTCGATGAGTTGAGCGGTCATGGGGTGTCGAGAGAGTTGGGATTCGGAATCAAAAAGGGCCGCTGCAAGCGGCCCTTCGAGTGTTTGTTGCGATCAGGCTTTGGACTGGGCGCCGAGTGCGATCTTGAGCAAATCGGCCACCGTGTTGGCGTTCAGCTTTTCCATGATGTTGGCGCGGTGCGCCTCCACCGTCTTGATGCTGATGCCCAGGTCGTCGGCGATCTGCTTGTTGAGGCGGCCGGCGACGATGCGCTCGAGCACCTGTGACTCGCGCGTGGTCAGGCGCGACAGCAGGGCGTCGCGGCTCGCGGCTTCTTGGTGGTGCGAGAAGGCGCTGCGAGCCTGGTCGAGCATGCGCTCCACCAAGCCGAGCAACTCTTCTTCCTTGAAGGGTTTTTCGATGAAGTCCATCGCGCCCTTTTTCATGGTGGTCACGGCCATCGGCACGTCACCGTGGCCGGTGATGAAGACCACCGGCAGCGGCGACTTGCGCTCCAGCAGGCGGTCTTGCAGCTCGAGCCCACTCATGCCGTCCATGCGGATGTCGGCGATCAGGCATGCCACCTCACGCGGGTCGAAGCGCGAGAGGAACGACTCGGAGGAGTCGAAACACTTCACGCGGTAGTCCTTGCCCTCCAGCAACCATTGCAGCGAATCTCGCACCGCCTCGTCATCGTCGACAACGTAAACGGTGCCCTTCTTCGGAATCAAGCTCATGGGTGCTGTCTCATGTCATGGCCGGTTCAAGGCCTGGTGATTTGGCGGTTTCGACCGGCAGCGTAAAGGTAAAACGGCAGCCGACAGCGAGGTCGCCATTGTATAAGTTCTGTGCCCTGATCCGGCCTCGGTGGCTCTCGATGATCGAGCGGCACAGGCTCAGTCCGATGCCCAGGCCTTCGACCTTGGTTGAGAAGAAGGCTTCGTACAGGCGTGCTATTACTTCGTCCTTCAGGCCTGGCCCGGTGTCGGTGACGCTGAACTCGATCACACCGCCTTCTTCGGGTGTGTGTTTGGGCACCACGCGCAGCTCGATGTTGCGGCGTGCTGGCGGCAGGTTGGCCATGTCGATGGCCTCTGCCGAATTCTTCAAAAGGTTGAGCACCACCTGTTCGATCAGGATGGGGTCGACCATCAGCGTGGGCAGACGCTGCGCCACGTACACATGGATTGCCACGTTGCGCCGGCGCAGCTCGATGCCGGCCAGGTCAACCGCATCGTCGATGATGGTGCGCGCCTGCGCAGCCTGGCGTTGGGGCTCGCTGCGTTTCACGAAAGCGCGGATGCGCCGGATGATCTGGCCCGCGCGCTCGGCCTGGCGCGCGGTCTTCTCGAGCGCCGCGATCAGGTCGTCTTTTTCGATGGCGTCACCCTTCACGCGAGAGACCATGCCGTTGCAATAATTGGTGATGGCGGTGAGCGGCTGGTTGAGCTCATGCGCCACCGACGAGGCCATCTCGCCCATGGTCACCAGGCGGCTCGTGACCTGGGCTTTTTCGGCCTGCTGCGCGGCCTGGGTTTCGGCGTGGCGACGGCCCGTCACGTCGGTTGCGATGAGCATCTGCGCGAGCCGGCCATCGGTCCATTGCAGGTATCGCGCACGCACGTCGAACCACTTTTGCAACGACTCGACCAACACCTCGCGCGGGTCGGAGCCGGCTTCGGTGAGCTCTTGCGTGGGCAGGCCGCCAAAGCTGTCGACCGAGTCGCCCAGGTCGGCAATCATCGGCAGGCCTGGGTCGCCGCCGGCGAGCAGGCCGTGGCCGCGCGCATCGGCACCGAACCACAGGCGGTAGGAGCGGTTGGCAAACAGCAGCTCGCCTTGTTGCACTGATAGCACCGAGACCGCCGCGTCGAGCCCTTCCAGAACGGTGGTGAAACGTTCGTGCGAGGCAGAGAGCTGATCGCGCACACGCTTGGCCTCGGTGATGTTGGTCATCGAGGTCATCCAGCCGGTCTGCATGCCCTTGGGGTCGATCAGGGGCGAGACATACATGCGGGCGTCGAACAGCGTGCCGTCCTTGCGCATCGCTTTCACCTCGATGCCGCCGGCCGGGCTGCGGCCTTGCAGCTCTTGTTGCAGCAGGCGGTTGTTTTCTTCATAGCGGTCGGGCGGCCAGTGCGGGAAGGGTGGCAGGCGGCCGATCAGCTCGTTTTCGTTGAAGCCGGTCATCGCGCAGAAGGCGGGGTTGACGTAGGTGATGCGGCCTTCGATGTCCATCGCCCGCATGCCGGTGAGCATGGAGTTTTCCATCGCGCGGCGGAAGTTGGTTTCCGACACCAGCGCGGTTTGCATCTGGGCGCGCCGGCGCATGTGGCGCCAGGTGCCGAGCAGCATCCAGACCGTGAGCGCGCTCAGCGCCGACACCATCCAGAACAAGGTGTTGCTGATCAGGCCGATCGAGGTGCGGTAGCCCTGGCCACGCAGCAGCAGGCCGTTGCTCGCGGGAGCGAGCTGCACGTCGTGCAGGATCGACGCGGGTTTGGCCGGCTGGCCGGGCGTGAGCGCCATGGTGCTCGCGACCACCTTGCCCTGCGAATCGAGCAAGGTCATGGTGTGGCGGCGTGACACCTCGGAGGGGATGAAGTAGCGCACCAGCGAGTCGATCGAGTACTCGGCAATCAAGGTGCCGGAGAACGCGCTGCGGTCGAGCAAAGGCACGTGCACCTGGAAAACTGCGTTGCCGAACGAGTCGGTGAAATTGCGCGAGTACACCGGCAGGCGCAGCTCGCGCGCCGCTTTGAAAGCCTCTTCGGGCTCGGGGTTTCTGGCGTCGGGCAGCGAGTGGCCGACCTCGGAGGCCGACACGCCCGGTTCGGTGTGCGCGGCCATGAAGGTCGAGTAGCTGGCGCGGCGCATGCGCGTGCTCGTGACCCAGATCAGGTTGGTGATCTCGGGGCGCTCGCGG
The DNA here is from genome assembly GCA_014380155.1 of Rhizobacter sp. Classification (GTDB taxonomy): domain Bacteria; phylum Pseudomonadota; class Gammaproteobacteria; order Burkholderiales; family Burkholderiaceae_C; genus Rhizobacter. The sequence continues at coordinate 6,448 of JACMKJ010000518.1, forward strand.
GTGAAGCTCGCCGCTTGGCCCAGGAATTCGTCTTGGTCGATGGTGCGGGTGACGATCTCGCGCGCGATGCGCACGAGCTGCTCCTGGTTTTCGATCAGGCGCAGGCGGATCTGCTGTTGCGCAATTTCGGTGTCGCGCTTGACCGATTCCTGCTCACGCTCGAATTCCTCATTGCGCAGGTACCAGAACGCGGAAATGATCGCTGCCAGGAACAGCAACACCGACACCAGTGGCCCGAGCGTGGCGTAGCGGTCCTGGCGTGCGGGCGACTGGCGCCGCCACCACCGGCCCACCAGGCGACCAGCCCTCGCAGCAACGGGGCGATGGGGTTCGGCGGGTTCGGGCGGCAAAGACATGGAGTGAATTATCGAACGGCGCAGGGACTGGGCGGGCGAGCTGCGCTGCAGATGAAGTGGATGGGTGTTCCAAATACCGCATTATGAAAACTAGTCGCGCTATTTGAAAAATAGAAAAGCTTGTGGGAAACTTCGCGCCACTCGTTTTCAACAGCAAATAGACAGGAGACAAGCATGTCAGCAGTACCTGAGGCTTTTCTGGGCGCGGCGGCCAACGATGCCGATTCGCAAGAGACCCGTGAGTGGCTCGACGCGCTCTCAGCCGTCATCGAAGCCGAGGGGGGCGAGCGAGCCCACTTCCTGCTCGAAGAGCTGATCAATCATGCGCGCCAAGCCGGGATCGACCTGCCGTTTTCGGCCCGCACGGCTTACGTCAACACCCTCCCCACCGACCAGGAAGAGCGTTGCCCCGGCAACCTCGAGATCGAAGAGCGACTGCGCGCCTACATGCGCTGGAACGCGATGGCGATGGTGGTCAAGGCCAACCGCCTGCACCCGGCCGATGGGGGTGACCTCGGCGGGCACATCTCGTCGTTCGCCTCATTGGCCAACATGTTTGGCGCGGGCTTCAACCACTTCTGGCATGCCGAGCACGAAGGCCACGGCGGCGACCTGCTCTACATCCAGGGCCACTCATCGCCCGGCATCTATGCGCGTGCCTACATGGAAGGGCGCATCACCGAAGAGCAGTTACTCAACTTCCGCCAGGAAGTGGGCGGCAAGGGCATCTCCAGCTATCCGCACCCGTGGCTCATGCCCAACTTCTGGCAATTCCCGACGGTGTCGATGGGCCTGGGGCCGATCCAGGCGATCTACCAGGCGCGGTTCCTGCGGTACATGGAGCACCGCGGCATGGCCA
>JACMKJ010000519.1 GCA_014380155.1 Rhizobacter sp.
GGCTCAGGTCGGGGCCCACCACCAGACGACCGGCGCGGTCGAGCATGGCTTCGGCGCTGGAGGCGAGCGTGCGCCCGAGCGGCGCACCGGCCACGCCGGCGGCCCAGATCACGGTGTGGGTGGGCACGTGGTGCACCAGGTCCACGTCGCCTTCGCGCGAGCCGTAGCTCACGCCCATGTCGTTGATTGCCATCACCTTGCAGCCGGTGCGCACGTCGACCCGCAGGCGCTTGAGTTGCTCGCGCGCGCGCCGCTGCAACTCGGGCACGAAGCTGCCCAGCACGCGGTCGGAGCCTTCGAGCAGCACCACGCGCGCGTGCTTCGAGTCGATGTGGCGGAACTCTTGCGACAAGGTGTGCTGTGCGATCTCGCTCAGCGTGCCCGCCATCTCGACGCCGGTGGGGCCGGCGCCCACCACGACGAAGCTCATCCAGGTGGAGCGCTCGATCGGGTCGGCGCAGCGCTCCGCGCGCTCGAAGGCGCCGATCACGCGGGCGCGGATCGCGAAGGCATCGGCCAGCGTCTTCAGGCCGAGTGCGTGCGGAGCCCAGTCGTCGTGGCCGAAATAGCTGTGGGTGGCACCGGCTGCCACGATGATGTGGTCGTAGTCGATGCGCTCGCCGTCGTCGAGCATCACCGAGCGGTCGGCCGCGTCGATGCCGGTCACCTCGGCCTGCAGCACGGTGAGGTTGCCGCGCCGCATTTCCTTGCGCAGGATGTGGCGGATGGGCGCCGAGATCGCCGGTGCACTCAGGCCCGCCGTCGCCACCTGGTAGAGCAGCGGCTGGAACAGGTGGTGGTTGGTGCGGTCGATCAGGGTGATGTTGACCGCGGATTTCGACAGCGCCCGCACGGCTTCGAGGCCGCCGAAGCCGCAGCCGATGATCAGCACCTGGGGTTTGTTGTTGGGGCGGGGTTTCATGCGTTCATCGAGGGTTCAGTGAGGCAATCTGTTGGAGTCGTTGAAGCACGATGCCCGCACGCATGGGCTGCTCCACGAGGCCAGGGAGCGCGTTTTGCATGTCGGGGTGGGCCAGCAGGGACTGCGTTTGTTGCACCACGTGGCCAGCCACCGACGCCTCCGCCCGCAGCAGCTCGTCGGCCAGCTCGGCGCGGCCGTCGATCACCGTGATGATGTCTTCGAGATCATGGTTCAGGTAGACGTCGCGACCGCCGCGGTCATTGAAAGCCTCGAACTTGGTAGCGAGAAAGTGCGCAGCATCTAGGTGGCGTAGCACCAGACCGGGTTGCAACTCGGTCGATACCGCCGCTGCAAAGCCCGGGCGATACCAGCGATTGGCAAATCCGAGCACATGCTCATCAACGGGCACCAGATCCAGTTGCATGCGCTTCCAGAACCAGCGAAAAGGTGGCGTGTTGTCTTCCATCGTCTGGATGAAGCCCCGCGCGGCCAACACGGGTTGCATAGCGTGATAGCCGGCGAGCGAGGCCACCTCGATGATGGCATCGACATCTTCGGTGGGGCGCACGTTGGCGGCCGCCGGGTTGGTGAGCAGCAAGCCAGTGGCGCAGCCTCCCACGAAAACCAGCCGATCGCACACGGGCCCGAGGGCCAGCGCCATGCTGCGCAGCAACTCCAGGTTGGGGTCAGCCACGGTGACCCTTTGCCGCGGCGGTGCGAGGGGCCGGGTCAATCAGCTTTTGCAGGCGCGTGCTGGCCATGCCCCGCTCGCGCGCACGGCCGGCTCGCAGGGCGTCGAACAAGGCCAGTAGCTCGTACAGGACGGCATCGTTCCGGGCCGCCCCTGGCACGCAAGGGTGCAGTGGCACAAGGCCTTCTCCGCGCACGCTGCCGTTTGCATCGGGCCAAACCAAGGGCTCGTGACCTTCGGCAAACACGCTGGCAAAGGCGGGGGCTGAGTGGCTCGTGGGTACACCTGGCCCGACTGGCAAGCGCTCGGGTGGGAATGCGTACTTGGCGCCGTGCAGCGCAAACTCGGCCAGGTTGTGGCGGTTCACCACGGCGGCGCTGTCAAGGTTGGTGCGTGCTGGTGCGGCCTTGCGAGGTGATGCTGCTGCGTATGCGCCTCGCGCTCGGTTCTCGCTCAGGGTTGGAACAGCTGCTGGTTTGGTTGCCGAGTAGGCTCGCGCGATGCTAGCGTCAGCGAGCAGGCTCGAAGCCAGCCCCCGCTGAACGGCCGCGTGTGCCTCCGACGCGCTCAGGCCCAGCTCATGGGCCAATCGGGCATACGTCCAGTGCTGCTCACCAAGGGCCAATAGCTTGAGCGCGACGAGAAAGTCTTGCGGCTTGAGGTTCATATTCTGTATTCGCAAATCGCGAATACAGAATGTAATGCACTCGCCGAGTTTGGGCAACTTGAACGCCCTTAAGAGCGCCATAGACTGCTGGAATGAGACAACCCATTGACCTCGCCCACGCCTGCCGCCTCATCAACCATGGCCCCACCGTACTGGTGGGCAGCGCGCATGGAGGGCGTCGCAACCTCATGGCCGCAGCGTGGTCGATGCCCGTCGAGTTCACGCCGCCGCGCGTGGCGGTGGTGGTGGACAAGAGCACCTACACCCGAGAGCTGATCATGGCGAGTGGGGGCTTCACGCTCAGCATTCCCTGCCGCAACCTGCTCGACGCCACCTACACGGTGGGCAGCGTGTCCGGCCGCGACCCGGCGGCACCGGACAAGTTCGAGCGCTTTGGCATCGAAGCCTTCGACAGCCCCGTGCTCGGCCTGCCGCTGGTGGCCGGTTGCGTGGCCTGGCTCGAATGCCGGCTGATCCCGGAGCGGCACACCGAAGAGGCCTACGACACCTGCTTCGGCGAGGTGATCTCGGCCCAGGCCGATTCGCGGGTGTTCGAACGAGGCCGCTGGTCGTTTCGTGACGACAACACCGAGCTGCATACGCTGCACCACTTGGGCGGTGGCCACTTTGCATGGCCGGCGAAGAGTGAGCAGGCGAAGCTGCTGACGGGACGTTGAACTACTGAGCCGTTCCCGCCAGCAACTTCTTGCGCACCATGTGGATGTGGCTGCGCAGCGAGTACAGCTCGTCGGCGTAGCTCAGGGGCACCGACACCTGCTCCACGTTGTGCTCGATCTCGCCGAGCTCTTTCAGCAGCTCATCGGCAGGGCGGGTGCCTTGTTCGTCTTCGACCGCGCGCAGTTGCTTGTACCAACGGAAGATGCGCGAGCGGATGCGGAACTGGTACAGCGGCGGCACCACGCGGCTGAGCGGGATCAGGATCGCCACGATCGACACCAGCACCACCCACATGCGGTCGATCAGGTTGGCCAGCCAGAAGGGCAAGAAGCGCTGCAGCACCGGCACGCCGGCCGCATAGAAGCGCTGCGCTTCGGCAGCCAGCGGGCGCTCGGTATTTTTGGCGTTGGGGAAGTCGCCCTTGCGCTGGAACCAGCCTGACTCACCGTGAACCGTGTGCGCCGTCTGCACGAAGAGCTGGATCAGCGCCGGGTGCGTGTCTTTGCGCGCCACCAGCGAGGCGGTGGGTGCGACCAAGCGCACGTCATCGGGCGGTTGGTCGCCGGCCAGGTCGACCACGCCGCGCGGCAGCGTCACCGGGCTCATGAAGGGGAAACGTCGCGAGTAGGCGTCGGCCTGGGCAAAGTTGAAGAGTTTGACGCCCGGGGTTTGCAGCAGCATCTGCACCATCAGCGATTCGGGCGCCGAGGCAAAGGCGATGGCGTCGATGTCGCCGTTCAAGAAACCCATCACGGCCGGGGTTTGCGGTTCGCGCAGCTGCGTGATGGCGGCCTGGTCGACACGGTTGGCATCGAGCAGCTTGCGCATCAGGTTGGGCACACCGCTGCCAGGCGCGCCGATGTTGACCTTCCAGCCAGGCAGTTGCGCCAGGCTGGTGAGGGTGGTGCCTTTTAAAAGGCGCTTGGCCGAGTCTTCACGGTAGAAGAGCCACACCGGTTCGTAGAACAGGCTGCCCAGCGAGACCAGGGCTTCGCCGCCTTCTTCATCGATGCGGCGGTCTTTTTCACCCGCGCCGCCTTGCACGAAGGCGATGTCGACGCCTGAGTTGGCGTCGTTCAACAGCTTCAGGTTTTCGGCTGCACCGGCGGTGGTGCGCAACTCCACCGTGATGCCGTGGCGCTTGAGCAACTCGGCGTAGCGCTTGCCGAACTCGGCGTAAGCGCCTTGCTCCACACCCGTGGCCAGCACCACCTTCTTCGGCGGGGTCGGGTCGAGCACCCAGTAGGCCACGCCCAGGAGCATGAGCGTGAGCACGATGAAGGGGCCAGCGGTGACCAGCAGGTCGCGGAAAGACAGCAGGGTGTTGCGCAGGGCTTGTGGCATGGTGCGTCTCGGTGCGGGGTCGGCCTGCACGATACCGTATGCTTTTTGCTCCTCTGAACTGAAACCCCATGCGCCTGCTGCTGGTTGAAGACGACCGCATGATCGGTGAGAGCCTGCGCGCCACGCTGCGCCAGGAGGGACACGCCGTGGACTGGGTGCGTGACAGCTCCGCCGCGCAGGCCACGCTTGGCAGCGAGAGGTTCGACCTGGTGCTGCTCGACCTGGGCCTGCCCCTGGTAGCCGATGCCGCGCCCAGCGGCGAAGGCGGCCTGGGCGTGTTGCGCTGGCTGCGTGGCCGGCAAGACAACACGCCGGTGATCGTGCTCACCGCGCGTGATGGTTTGGGCGACCGGGTCAAGGGCCTCGACGCGGGTGCCGACGACTACCTCGTCAAACCCTTCGAGCTCGACGAGCTCAACGCCCGCATGCGCGCCGTGATGCGCCGCCACAGTGGGCGTGCGCAGCCGCTGCTGTCGCACCGCGGCGTGACGCTTGACCCGGCCACACGCCAGGTCACGCAAGACGGTCAGCCGGTGCTGCTGTCGGCGCGCGAGTTCGCCGTGCTCGAAGCGCTGTTGGCCCGACCCGGCGCGCTGCTGTCGCGCGCCCAGCTCGAAGACAAGCTCTACGGCTGGGGCGAAGAGATCGAGAGCAACGCGGTGTCGGTCTACATCCACCAGCTGCGCCGCAAGCTGGGGGCGGAGTACATCCAGAACATGCGTGGCGTGGGTTACTTCGTTCCGGCATGAACACGATTCGCACGCGATTGCTGCTGGCGCTTTTGGGGATGCTCGCCCTCGTTGCCCTGGTGATGGGCGCGGTGACCTACCGCAACGTGCTCACCGAAACCGAGGCCCTGTTCGACTACCAGCTCAAGCAGATGGCGCTCTCGTTGCGCGACCAGGGCGAGATCGATGCCAACCAGGCCGATGCGCTGGCCGACGAGCAGTTCGACTTCGTGGTGCAGATCTGGACCATGGACGGCCGCAGCATCTACGCCACCCGCAACCACCGCGCGCTGCCCACCCGCGCGCTGCTGGGCTTTGCCGACGTGCCGGTCGAGGGCCAGACCTGGCGCACCTTCAGCGTGGCCACGCCGGGGCGGGTGATCCAGGTGGCGCAGCCGGTGCGCATCCGCCAACGGCTGGCGGCCGAC
>JACMKJ010000520.1 GCA_014380155.1 Rhizobacter sp.
GCCCGACACCTTGGCGGCTGCGCCCGATGGCGAACCCAGCGCGCAGATCGCCGAGCGGGTGGTGCGCGCGCGGCAGCGTGCGTGGGCGCGCCAAGGCTGCAGCAATGCGCAGCTCAACAGCGCATTGGTCGACGAACACTGTGTGCTCGACGAAGCGGGCCTGCGGTTCTTGCAAGCCGCCGCGGCGCGCCTGGGCTGGTCGGCCCGCAGCTACCACCGCGTGTTGCGCATGGCGCGCACGGCGGCCGACCTGGCGCAAAGTGACTCGATCCAGGTGAGCCACCTGGCCGAGGCCATTCAATACAGGCGTGTGCTCACGGCGCAGTGAGCACCGTGGCCGTCGCCTTGCCGGCGCTCAGGCCGGCTTCATGAACCCGAGGTCAGCCTGGAAGTTACGCAGGTTCGGGAACACCATGTTGAGGTTGGAACCGCTGACGCCGAACCACTTGCCCAGGGTGCCGCCGATCTGGTCGACCGACACACCGGGCAGGAAGCTGCCCGAGCCCACCTCGTCGGGTTGGTTCAAGCCCACCTGCGGGAAGCGCCCGTAGATTTCCTTGCCGTTGACGGCGCCGCCGTGCACGAAGTGGTGGGCACCCCAGCCGTGGTCGGTGCCATCGCCATTGCTGGTGAAGGTGCGGCCGAAATCGGAAGCGGTGAACAGGGTCACGTTGTTGCCCATGCCCATGGTGTTCATCACGCCGTCGAAGTAGTTGATGGCGTGTGACAGGCGGGCCATCAGGTCGGCCTGGCCACGGTTCTGGTTGTCGTGGGTGTCGAAGCCGCCCATGCTGACGAAGAACACCTGCCGGCCCGCTTGCAGGCTGCTGCGCGCACCGATGATGCGTGCCACAGTTTGCAGTTGTTGTGCGAGGCCGTTGTTCTGGTTGGTGCGGGTGGACGGCTGCACGTACTGCGACGGAGCCGCCACCGTGGAGGCCGTGAACGCACCCTGGAACGCCACCTGCGCATCGATCGAGCGCTTGGTCATGTTGGTCTGCTCGCGCGCCAGCAGGTGCGCCACGCTGTTGGGCGTGTTGTTGGCGGTGATGATGTTGCGGTAGCTGGTGGCCGCCGCAGCCGAGCCGTAGAGCGTGCCGGTGATGTTGCCGATGGCCACTGCACCACCGTTGCCCACCTGGTATTGGAAAACGGTGTCGCCTGCCATGAACACCGCGTTGCCGCCCACCGAGATGCTGGTGAACACCGTGTTGGCGTTGCTGCCGGCGAGCAGGTCGCCGAAGCGCCCGCCCCAGCCCGTGCGCACGCCTTCAGGGCCGAGCGCCTGCCAGGTCGACTGCTGGTCGTTGTGCGAAAAGAGCTTGGCCGGGCGCGGTTTCGCGGCGCTGTTGGCCCGGTACTCGTCCTTGGTCAGCGGGGTGATCAGCGGGCCTGCGTTGGCGATCACGGCCACGCGGCCAGCGTCGAACAGGCTGCGCATCTCCGGCATGCTGGGGTGCAGTGCAAAGGTACGGCTGTTGTTGACCGGGAACGCGGTGAAGTTGGGCGTGAGGCGCAACACGCCGCCCAGCGCTGCGGGCGATGCCGCAGCGGCCGTGCCGTCGGGGGCAGTGCCCTCGGCGCGCAGTGCGATCGGGTCGGGTGCCGTGGCGCGCACCGTGGAGTAGGTGTTCCACGAGGTGGTGTCGGTGGGCAGCACCATGTTGGCCGAGTCGTTGCCGCCATACAGGAACAGGCACACCAGGGCCTTGTAGCCGGTGGTGCTCTGCGCATGGGCGGCGTTCATCGTGGCCATGTTCATCGCGAAGGGCAGGGCCGCCGGCCCCACCGAACCCGACAGGATGGCGGCGCGGCGCAGGAACTCGCGGCGAGAAGCTTGGTTGTTCGACATGTGAGTCTCCCTCTTCACTTCTGGATCATGTAGTCGGGCGAGGCCATGGTCAGCAAGATGCCGATGAACACTCGGTCTCGCTTGGCGGCATCGATGTTGGTCTGGTTCGTGGTGGGGATGGCCCGCCCTGTGATCCCGTCAATGACCTGCGTGCGCAGCGCGCTGCTCATCTGGCCCGACATCAGCAACAGGTTGAGCCGGTCGACCAGCGCCCCCGGGTTGTCGGCCAGTGCGAGCTCGGCGCTGAAGTCGAGTTGCAGGTCGCGCCCGGCGTTCACCGTGAGCCAGTTGCTGCGCAGGTAGTTGAGGTAGCCTGCCACCGACACCTCGTTGGCCAGTTGCAGCTCCGGCGAGACCAGCCCGGCTTCGGCGGCCGCGCTGTTGGGCGGCGCAAACCCGGGGCGGAAGAAGTTGAACACCGTGGGCGAACGCAGCGCGCTCTGGCCCAGGTTGTTGGTGGTGTTGTCTGTGTTGTCCAGGCCCGTGAAGTCGCCGCTGGTCGACCTCACCTTGAAGGCGCGCAGGAAGTGCGACAGGCGCAAGACGGGCTCACGCACCTTGCCGTAGCGGGTGCTGGATGCGTCGTAGGTGCGTGCTTCGGGGTCGAGCAGGATGGCGCGAAACACCGCTTTCATGTCGCCGCGCACACCCTGGCCGTTGTTGTTGAAGGCAGCCGCCACGCGGCCCACATAGGCAGGGCTGGGGTTGCTGGTGACCATGCGCTGGATCAGCAGGTTGCCAATGAAGGGGCCGACGTTGCGGTGGTTGAACAGCGTGTCGAGCGCAGTGCGCAGGTCGGCGTCGGCGTTGGCCGTGCCCGAGGCGGGAATCACGGTGCCCAGGAAGCGCTTCTCGCTGATCGAGTGGTATTGGTTGTAGGCCTGCATCGGCCGGAAGTCGCGCTCGGCCTGGGCGTTGCCACCGAAGAAGCGGGAGTTGGTGCGGTCGGCCAGGTTGGGGCCGGCGTACCAGCTGAAGCCGGTGAAGACCTTGGCCAGGCCCTTGATGTCATCGTGGGTGTAGGTCTCGGTGGGCGTGCCGCCGCGGTAGGTGCCGTCGTTGTTCAGCTCGTACAGACCGATGGTGAACAGCTGCATGATTTCTCGTGCGTAGTTCTCGTCGGCCACACGGCCGCTGGCAACGTCTTCCTTCTGGTTGCGCAGGCTGGTGAGGTAGGTGCCCATCATCGGGTGCAGGCTCACCGACTCCAGCAGGTCGCGGAAGTTGCCGAACGACTTCTCGGCCAGCATGTCGTAGTACGCCGTCACGCCGCGTGTCTGGTTGGCGAGGTTGCCGTCGACGAACGAGATCACGAAGATCTGCGACAGCGCGAAAGCCGCACGTTGGCGCAGCTGGTCTTGGCCGGTCAGGGCCTGCGCCCAGTACGACTCGCGGAACTGCGTCTGGCTCACAGTCTGCATGTTGGCAGCCAGGTCGTCGCCCCGGCGTGCCACGTGGCTGCGGTGCGGCAACTGCGTCAGGTTGAACTGCGCGTTCAGCCAGGTGCTGTAGTTGCTTTGCGCCAGCGCGTTGATCGACGCCTCGGTCGGGCCGTAGGTGGCTTGCGCCAGAAAGCGCGCCGCCTCGGTTCGCGTCGGCGCCGGGCCCGAGCCCTGCGGCTGTTGCTGTGGCTCGTCGTCTTCCTTGCCGGCGCCACAGGCCGCGAGCACGGCCACCAGGGCCAGAGCCCAGGAAGTGCGCATGCCGCGCCGGGCCCATGTTTGTTGAAGCGTGTTGTTCACTGCCGTCCCCTCGTGTGTTCGATCTGGCGCAGCGGCCGGGTGTGTTGTCCACACTGGCGTTGCAGCCACGATTGTTCGGGTCTGACGGTCGGGAAAGGCGTGAATTGTTGGCGTTTCACCAAAGGCTTACGTCTTGCAACGGGCCAATTGGTGACCAATCACGCGGGCCCTGCTTGCAGATGCATCGTCTGTAAGCAAGGGCAACCGCGTGTGCGGCGCTACAACAGTGAGGCGAGCGAGCGTTGAGCCTGATTGGTGTCGAACTGGTTGCGTTGGGCCCAGTCCTTCAGCTGGTCTTCGCCGATCTTGCCGACGTTGAAGTAGGCCGCGTCGGGGTGCGAGAGATAGAAGCCGCTCACGCTGGCGGCCGGGGTCATGGCCAGGCTTTCGGTCAGGCCCATGCCGATGTCGTCGCACTGGAGCACGCGGAACATCTCGGCCTTCACCGTGTGGTCGGGGCAGGCCGGGTAGCCGGGGGCGGGGCGGATGCCGCGGTACTTCTCGCCGATCAACTCGGCGTTGCTCCAGGCTTCGTCGGGCGCGTAGCCCCAGAACTCCTTGCGCACACGCTGGTGCATGCGCTCGGCAAACGACTCGGCCAGGCGGTCGGCCAGGGCCTTCAACATGATGGCGCTGTAATCGTCGTGGTCGTCGAGGAATTGCTTCTCTTTCTTCTCGGTGCCGAGGCCGGCGGTCACGGCAAAGAGGCCGATGTGGTCTGCAGCACCCGATGATTTGGGCGCGATGAAATCGGCCAGGCAGCGGTTGGGCCTCATCACACCATCGACGACAGGCCGCACGCTCTGCATGCGCAAACCGCGCCATGTCATCAGCACTTCACTTCGTGACTCGTCGGTGTAGATCTCGATGTCATCGTCGCCCACCGAGTTGGCGGGGTAGAGGCCGATCACGCCGTTGGCTTGCAACCAGCGGCCCTTGATCAGGCGGTTGAGCATGCTCTGGCCGTCGCTGTGCACACGGCGCGCCGATTCGCCGACGATGTCGTCGGTCAGGATGGCGGGGTAGGGGCCGGCCAGGTCCCAGGTCTGGAAGAAGGGCGCCCAGTCGATGCACTGCGCGATCTCGGCCAGGTCGTAGTTCTTGAACACACGCCGGCCGGTGAACTTGGGGCGGGGCGGCGTGTAGCCGGCCCAATCGACGGGGGTCTTGTTGGCACGCGCCTGCGCCAGCGTGACCAGGGGCGTGGCCTTCTTGTTGGCGTGTTGCTCGCGCACGCGGATGTAGTCGGCGTTGAGCTCGGCCACGTAAGCCGTGGCCTTGTCGTCGCTCAGCAGGTCACTGCACACGCTCACGCTGCGGCTCGCGTCGGGCACATAGACCACAGGGCCTTCGTAGTGCGGCGAGATCTTCACGGCGGTGTGCACACGGCTGGTGGTCGCGCCGCCGATGAGCAGCGGGATCTTCTTGATGCGGAAGTAGTCGTCGCGCTGCATTTCGCCAGCCACATACTGCATTTCTTCCAGGCTCGGGGTGATGAGGCCCGAGAGGCCGATGATGTCGGCGCCCTCGACCTTGGCGCGCGCCAGGATGTCCTGGCAGGGCACCATCACGCCCATGTTCACCACCTCGAAGTTGTTGCACTGGAGCACGACGGTGACGATGTTCTTGCCGATGTCGTGCACGTCGCCCTTCACGGTGGCGATGATGATCTTGCCTTTGGCTTTGGCCTCGCCGCCCCCTTCGACCAGCAGGCGCTTTTCTTCTTCGATGTAGGGCAGCAGGTGGGCCACGGCCTGCTTCATCACGCGCGCGCTCTTCACCACCTGTGGCAGGAACATCTTGCCTTGGCCGAAGAGGTCGCCGACGACGTTCATGCCGTCCATCAACGGGCCTTCGATCACGTGCAGCGGGCGGCCGCCTTCGCTCTTGATCTGCTGGTAGATCTCTTCGGTGTCGACGGTGATGAAGTCGTTGATGCCATGCACCAACGCATGCGAGAGACGCTCACGCACCGGCTTGGCACGCCAGGCGAGCTTGGCGCTGTCGTCTTTCGCAGCGCCCTTGGCACTTTCGGCCACTTCGATCAGGCGCTCGCCCGCGTCGGGCCGTCGGTTCAGCACCACGTCTTCCACGCGTTCGCGCAGCACCGGCTCGAGGTCGTCGTACACGCCCACCATGCCGGCGTTGACGATGCCCATGTCCATGCCCGCCTGGATCGCGTGGTACAGGAACACGGTGTGGATGGCCTCGCGCACCGGGTCGTTGCCGCGGAAGCTGAAGCTCACGTTGGAGACACCGCCCGAGACCTTGGCGCCCGGCAGGTTCTGCTTGATCCAGCGCGTTGCGTTGATGAAGTCGACGGCGTAGTTGTCGTGCTCCTCGATGCCGGTGGCGATGGCGAAGATGTTGGGGTCGAAGATGATGTCTTCGGGCGGGAAGCCGATCTCGTCGACCAGCATGCGATACGCGCGCTCGCAGATCTCGATCTTGCGTTCGTAGGTGTCGGCCTGGCCCTTCTCGTCGAAGGCCATCACCACCGCGGCGGCGCCGTAGCGGCGCACCAGCTTGGCCTGGTGCTTGAAGGCGTCAACGCCTTCTTTCATCGAGATCGAGTTGACGATGCCCTTGCCCTGGATGCACTTCAGCCCGGCTTCGATCACGTCCCACTTCGAGCTGTCGATCATGATCGGCACGCGTGCGATTTCGGGCTCGCTCGCGATCAGGTGCAGAAAGCGCACCATGGCTGCCTTGCTGTCGAGCATGGCCTCGTCCATGTTGATGTCGATCACCTGGGCACCGTTTTCCACCTGCTGGCGCGCAACCGCCAGTGCTTCTTCGAACTGGCCGTTGAGGATGAGGCGCGCAAAGGCCTTGGAGCCGGTCACGTTGGTGCGCTCGCCGATGTTGACGAAGAGGCTGCCCTCGCCAATGCGGATGGGCTCCAGGCCCGAGAGCTTCATCGGCGGGACGGTGGTGTGCGGTGCGGTCATGGCGGCAAGGGTTCGTGAAGAACGCGGCATGCGCTGAGGTGCTCACCCACAGCGCATGCGATCAATCGGGGCATGCAGGGGTGAGCGTCGTTGCGAGCTTCCAAGCCTGGCGGTGTCTGGGCAGACACCGTCGCAACGCTCCTTGGAAGAGGCTGATTTTATGCGAGCGTGCGCCGCGACCAGCGGGAATAAGTGGGGTCATCGCTGGTTACAAAGCCGATGAGCTCCCCTTGCGTCGGGTGGGGTTTCAGCCGTTCCAATGGCCAGCCACGACAAAATCAACACGACCATGGTCAAGCTCTTACTCCACACACTCGCTCTCTTCGTCGTCTTCTTGGCGGGCTGCACCGCGCCACCCAAGCCCGTGCCCGCGGTGGCCACCTCCGTGCCCGGCTCAGCGCCCGGC
>JACMKJ010000521.1 GCA_014380155.1 Rhizobacter sp.
GCTGGCCGACGAGCCCACCGGCAACCTCGACCGCCGCACCGCCGATGGGGTGTTCGAGCTGCTGCTCGGCTTGGCGCGCGAGCAGGGCATGGCCTGCGTGATCGTCACGCACGACGAGTCACTGGCAGCGCGCTGCAGCCGCGTGCTGCACCTGACGCTGGGCCAGCTCGCGGTCTGATCAGTCGCGCAGCAGGACGACCACGTCCTGCCCTGCCGACACGGGGCCGCCTTCGCGGCAACCAACACGCAGCACCGTTCCGCTGCAGGTTGCGTTCACACTGAACTCCATCTTCATCGACTCCACCACCACCAGCGGCGCGCCTTCTTCGACGCGCTCGCCTTCTTTCACCAGCAGCTTCCACACGCTGCCGGTCACCTGGGTGGCCACGGCCAGCGCGCCTTCGGGCAGATCGCCTTCGGGCGCCGCGGCGGGTGACAGGTCTTCGCTCACGTACTCGGCCTGGCCGGTGGCGCGCCAGCGTTCGCGCTCGGCGTCGAAAGCGGTTTGCTGGCGCTGCTTGTGTTGCGCGATGTCGTCGGCGTGTTCGGCCAACAGGGCGCGGTAGTCGTGCAGCCTGAAGGTGCCGGGCTCGATCTTCAATCGGTAGCGCCCGGCCGGGAAGTCGCGGCGAATCTGCAGCAGCTCGTCGGGCGACACCGGGAAGAAGCGCACCTGGTCGAAGAAGCGCAGCAACCAGGGCTTGCCGGGTTCGAACTCCAGCGCACCACGCGTCGCATCGCGCCAGCGGTTCCACATCTGCAGCGTGCGGCCGACGAACTGGTAGCCGCCGGGCCCCTCCATGCCATAGACGCACATGTAGGCGCCGCCGATGCCTACGGCGTTTTCCGGCGTCCAGGTGCGTGCCGGGTTGTACTTGGTGGTGACCAGGCGGTGGCGTGGGTCGACCGGCGTGGCCACCGGCGCGCCGAGGTAGACGTCGCCCAGGCCCAGCACCAGGTAGCTCGCGTCGAACACGATGCGGTGCACGTCGTCGATCGATTCCAGCCCGTTGATGCGGCGGATGAACTCGATGTTGCTTGGGCACCAGGGTGCATCGGGCCGCACCGATTGCATGTACTTCTCGATGGCGAGCTTCGTCGCCGAGTCGTCCCACGAGAGTGGCAGCCACACGGTGCGTGTCGGCACCTCCAGATCGTCGGTGCGCGGCAGCTTGTGTTCAGCATCGAGCAACTGCTGGAGCAAGGTGTGGCGCGGCAGTCGCTGCGGGTCGTAGTGCACCTGCAGCGAGCGGATGCCGGGTGTGAGGTCGACCACGCCGTCGAGCTGCAAGGCCTGCACAGCCTGCATCAGCGCGTGGATGCGAAAACGCAGCTCGAGGTCGAGCACCATCGGCCCGTACTCGACCAGCAGGTAGCGGTCGCCGGCCTGGCGGATCACCATCGCCGGCAGGTCGTCGCCGGCTTCTTCGGTCACCAGCACCGGCGTCATCGTCGAGGTGATCTCGGTGGCGTAAACGCCTGCCGGCAGCACTGGCAGCGGTGAGCTGAGCGTCTCGACCAGCGCGTCTTGCGCGGCCTGCAGCGCCGTCGCCTGCTCGAGCGTCAGGCACTGGAAGCGGATGGTGTCGCCAGGCCTCAGCTGCCCCAGCTTCCAGCGCTCGGCCGCCACCACGACGGCGGGGCAGACGAAGCCGCCCAGGCTCGGGCCGTCGGGGCCGAGGATGACGGGCATGTCACCGGTGAAGTCGATCGCGCCGATGGCGTAGGCGTTGTCGTGCAGGTTCGACGGGTGCAGGCCCGCCTCGCCGCCATCGGGCCGCGCCCATTGCGGCGTGGGGCCGATCAGTCGCACGCCGGTGCGGCTCGAGTTGTAGTGCACCTGCCAGTCGGTGCCGAAGAAGATGGCGATGTCGTCGGGCGTGAAAAAGTCGGGAGCGCCGTGCGGGCCGTAGAGCACGCCGATGTCCCAGTGGTGCGTGTAGCCCGGTATCTGGCCTGCACTCACGGTGCGCACCGCGTCGACGGTCTCAGCGCCCACATGCAACATGTCGCCCGCGCGCAATGCGCGCCCGCCGTGGCCACCGAACTGGCCGAGTGTGAAGGTGGCGCGGCTGCCCAGATAGGCCGGCACGTCGAGGCCGCCGCGCACCGCGAGGTAGCTGCGCGCGCCGCCGCCTTGCACCGCGCCGAGTTTGAGCACGCTGCCTGCCCGCACTTGATGAGGTGACCACAACGCGAGTGGCACGCCATCGAGCGTGCAGGCCATCGCAGCGCCGGTGATGGCGATGGTGCAGTCGCCGTGGAAGCGCAGGCTCGGCCCGGTCAAGGTGCATTCGAGCGCTGCAGCGCTGGGCGCGTTGCCGACCAGGCGGTTGGCCAGGCGCATCGCCAGGTCGTCCATCGGGCCCGAGGGCGGTACACCGACGGCCCAGTAGCCGGTGCGGCCGGGCCAGTCTTGCACGGTGGTCTGCACGCCGGGCTCCATCACCTCCAGCGCCTGCGGGTGCCAGCGCAGCTCGCCGAGCGTTTTTGTGATGACCCGGCCTTGTTCGAACACAGGTGACGCGGCCACCGCACGCAGGTAGCGCAGGTTGGTCTCGATGCCGGCCAGTCGTGTGGCGGCCAGCGCGTCGCGCAGCTTGGCGACGGCCGCTTCGCGTGTGTCGGCGGTCACGATCAGCTTGGCCAGCATCGGGTCGTAGTGCGAAGGCACGTCGGTACCGGTCTCCACCCAGCCGTCGACTCGTGCGTCGGTGGGGAAGGCGACTTCGGTCAGCACACCTGCGCTCGGTTGAAAGTTGCGCGCCGGGTCTTCGGCGTACAGGCGCACCTGGATCGAGGCGCCGCGCGGTGTGGGCGCTGTCATGTCGAAGGTCTCGCCACGCGCGAGCTTCACCATCCAGGCCACCAGATCGACGCCGGTCACCTGCTCGGTGACACCGTGTTCCACCTGCAGGCGCGTGTTGACTTCGAGAAAGTAGAAGGCGCCGGTGGCGGCATCGAGCACGTATTCGACCGTGCCGGCCGAGCGGTAGTCGACCGCTTCGCCCAGACGCACGGCGGCCGACAGCAAGGCCTCGCGTGTGGCGACGGCGAGGTGGGGTGCGGGCGTTTCTTCGATCACCTTCTGGTTGCGTCGCTGCGCCGAACAATCGCGCTCGCCGAGTGCGATCACGCGACCGCGGCCGTCGCCGAAGAGCTGCACTTCGATGTGGCGCGCTTGCTCGACGAACTTTTCAAGAAACAGGCCGGCGTCCTTGAAGTTGGCGCGCGCCAGCCGTTCGACGGCCTCCCACGCTGCCGCGAGCTCGCTGGCATTGCGCACCAGCCGCATGCCGATGCCGCCGCCGCCGGCGGTGCTCTTGAGCATCACCGGGTAGCCGATGCGTTCGGCCTCGATCGCGGCTTGTGTCGCGTCCGACAAGAGCCCGCTGCCCGGCAACAACGGCACCTGGTGCTGCATCGCCAGTTTGCGTGCGCTGTGCTTGAGCCCAAAGGCGCGCATCTGCGCACCGGTGGGACCGATGAAGGCGATGCCGGCGGCTTCGCAGGCGTCGGCGAAGGCCGGGTTCTCGGAGAGGAAGCCATAACCGGGGTGAATGGCGCCGGCGCCTGTCTGCCTGGCCGCAGCCAGGATGCGCTCGGCATCGAGGTAGCTCTGTGACGCTGGCGCGGGGCCGATGCACACAGCCTGGTCGGCCAGCGCCACGTGGCGCGAATCGGCATCGGCCTTGGAGTACACGGCCACCGACTTCAGGCCCAGCGCCTTGAGCGTGCGGATGATGCGGCAGGCGATGGCGCCGCGGTTGGCGATCAATACGGTGTCGAACATGGTCATCACCTGGAGGTGAGGGCGAGTCGTCCCGCCGGTTCAGGTGCACAGCCGGGTCGTCCCGGCTGGCGAGGCAAGCCTCTAATCCCAGAGCAAAAACTCCACCGGCGTCGGGTTGTAGCCGTTGCAGGGGTTGTTGAGCTGCGGGCAGTTGCTGACCAGCATCCACAGGTGCATCTCGGCGCGCATCTCCACGTACTTGCCGGGTGCCGACACACCGTCTTCGAACTTCAGGCCACCGGTCGGGGTGACCGGCACGTTCATGAAGAAGTTGACGTTGGGGAACAGGTCGCGCTTCGTGATGTCGATGCCGACGTCGGCCAACTGCAAGGCGGTGAGAAAGTTGTCGCGGCAGCTGTGCATGTGTTTTTTCTGCAGCGCATAACGCACCGTGTTGCTCTCACACGAGCAAGCGCCGCCCAGCGTGTCGTGGCGGCCGCAGGTGTCGGCCACGAGGGTCATCATGGGCCGGCCTTCGCTGGAGACCAGCACCGAGCCGGTCGTGAGGTAGATGCCGCCCTGGCGCAGCATGGTGTCGGTGGCGCTGTAGTGCTCGGCCGTGTCGTGGCGGTTGAAGAAGAGCGCGTCGATCGCCTGGTTGCCTTCGAGGTCGACCATGCGCAGCGTCTGGCCGCGGTTGATCTCCAGCACGAAGGGGTCGCCAGCGGCCACGGTGTGGCGGGCGGTGGCGCGGGCCACGTTGAGAGGGCTTTCTTGGAGTTGCATCGCTGTCATGAATCAGGTCTCCATCAAAGGGCCAGCATCTCGGCGTTGTGCAGGGCGCGTGCGTTCTCGGGGCGGAAGTTGCGGCAGTAGTCGTCAGCCGGCGCGGGGCCGCTGCGCCAGGCGGCCAGGCCGATGGCGGCGGGCGCGTAGTCGGTCGATGGGTTCAGCGGGTGGGGTGCGCTGCTGAGCGCCAACAACACGTCCATCTCGAAGCGCAGCTCCACCGTGGCGCCTGCTTTGGCGTGGCCGGGCACGAAGTGGAAACCGCCTTCGTCGTCGACCGTCAGTTTGGTGAAAAAGTTGACCGGCGCGATCAGGTCGCGCCGGCCCAGGCCGTGTTTGCCGATCTCGATCAGCAAGCCGGTCTTGCCCGAGCGGTGCATGGCGTTGCGGTGTGCTTCGTAGCGGTGCGCGCCGTACTTTGTTTCCATGGCCGTGTCGTCGAGCAAGGCGCCGAAGGGGTCGTGCCAGCCCACGTCGTCGCGCGTGATCGAGGCCAGGGCACGGCCCATGTCGCTCATCAACACATGGCCGCGCGTGTAGTGCGCGGTGTGAAGCGCCTTCACCGTGTCGGGCAGGTTGTAGCGCTCGAGCGGGTTGCGCGCGGCGTAGAGCAGGGCGCTCAGGTTGGCGCCCTCGCCGAGTGCGACCAGGCGCAGGCTGCTGCCGCGCGGCATGAGGTAAGACCAGTGGCCGCCGCCGGGCAGGGTGTCGGACCACATCAATTTGTCAGCGGGCAGGTCGGGTGCGAAACGCTGCAGCACGGGTGCATCGACTGGCTCGGTGGCGGGCGGGTTGGGCGGGATCGTGGTGAAGCTTTCCATGCGTGTGTCTCTCCGTGTCAGTTCGCCTGCTGGCTGAGCTTTTCGAGCAGGTCGAGGTCGGTCTTCATGCCCGAGGTTTCGCGAATGCGCTCCAGCACCTGGCGCTTGAGCTGCAGGAACTCAGCCGACAAGCGCATGTCTTGCGTCCGCTTGTGCGGCAAGGGCACGTCATAGACGGTGTCGATGCGCCCCGGCCGCGGCGCCATCAGAACCACGCGGTGGCCGAGGTAGAGCGCTTCTTCCACGTCGTGGGTGACGAAGACGATGGTGCTGCGCTCTTGCCGGTGCACGTGGGCGATCAGGTCGTGCATCACCTCGCGCGTTTGTGCGTCGAGCGCACCGAAGGGCTCGTCCATCAGCAGGATGGGCGGGCGGCTCATCAGCGCGCGCGCAATCGCCACCCGCTGCTGCATGCCGCCCGAGAGCTGGTTGGGGTAAGCCTGCGCCACGGCCGACAAGCCCATCAGGTGGAGCAGCGCATCGGCCCGGCCGGAAGCGGCCTCCACGTCGGCGCTGCTGCGGCCATCGGTGTGGACTTTCAGCTGGCGCACGAACTTGATGTTGTCGATCACCGACAGCCAGGGGTAGAGGCTGTAGTGCTGGAACACCATCGCACGGTCCGGCCCGGGGCCGACTATGGGTGCACCGTTCACCCGCAACTCGCCACGGTCGTGCGACTCCAGTCCCGCCAGCGTGCGCAGCAAGGTCGACTTGCCGCATCCCGAGGCGCCAACCAAGGTGACAAACTCGTTGGCAGCCACATCGAGGTTCACGTCGACAAGGGCCTGCGTGCTGGCACCGGCGTAGGTCTTGCCGACTGCGCGGCATTCAATCAAGGCAGTGCTCATCTCAGTGCCTCCCATACAGCCACGGGAACGCGCGCTTGTGGGCGAAGCGGAACGCCTGGTCGATGGCCAGCCCGATCAGGCCGATCAGCAAGATGCCGGCGAAGATCTTGTCGGTCTGCAAGAAGCGCTGCGCCTTCAGGATGGAGAAGCCCAGGCCCGAGTTGGCCGCCACCAACTCGGCCACCACGAGAAAGGTCCAGGCGCAACCCATGGTCACGCGCAGCGTGTCGAGCAGCGCGGGCTTGGCCGACGGCACGATCACCTTCTGCAAGATCTCCGAGCGGGTCGCGCCCATGGTCTGCGCCGCCTCGATCTGCGCCATGGGCACGCGGCGCACGTCTTCAGCCACCATCAGCACCATCTGGAAGAAAGTGCCGAGAAAGATGATGGCGATTTTGGCGCCTTCGTCGATGCCCACCCACAGCATCACCAGCGGCACGAAGGCCACCGCCGGCATGTAGCGCACGAAGTCGGTCAGCGGCTCCAGCAGCGCCTGCACCGCACGCCAGCTGCCGATGAACAGCCCCAGCGGCAGCGCGATCACCGCCGACAGCGCCCAGCCCGCCACCACGCGCATCACGCTGATGGCGGCGTCGCCGAGCAGGCCGTCTTCAGTCCACCACGAGGCGATGCGCACCAGCACCTTCTGCGGCGACGGCATGAACACCGGGTTGACACTGCCGCTGGCCGCGAGCAGCGCCCAGGCGGCGAGCGGCACCACCAGCCCGGTCAGCGCGAGCGCAAGGTACAGGCGACGCGAGATCGCCTGGCGGATCAGCCACATCGGCGGCTCACTTCAGCGCGTCTTGCAGCAGCGTGGCGTCTACACCCTTGGCAGCGTCGGCAGTGCCTTCGATCAGCTTGTGTTCGTTCAAAAAGCTGGCGATGGTGGGTGCCACGGCGACCAGCGACTTGGCGTTCTTGGCATCGAAGGCAGCCTTGTTGGCGTTGGCGTCGAAGAAGGCGGTTCCGGGCAAGAAGACCTTGTACTCGTCGGGCTTCATGCTCACCACCTTGGCCATGATCTGCGCGGCTTCGTCGGGCTTGCTGCGGATGAAGGCTTCGGCCTCGAACCAGGCCTTGATCATGCCGACCAGGTCTTTGCGCTTCTCCTTGATCGCCTTGTCTTGCGCGACCAGCAGGTCAGGCACCAGGCCGGGCATGTCTTTCGAGGTGAAGAGCGCACGGCCCTTGCCGCTTTGCTGGATTTGGTTGACCCACGGGTTCCACACCACGGCAGCATCCACTCGCCCGGCCAGGAAGGCGGCGGCCGCATCACCCGCGGGCAGGTTGACGATCTTCACGTCGCTCGGCTTCATGCCGTTTTTCGTGAGGGCGGTGGCCAGCACGAAGTGCGACACGCTGTATTGCTCGAGCGCCACGCTCTTGCCCTTGAGTGCCTTGAAGTCCTTGATCTTGGGGCTGACCATCAGCGCGTCGTTGCCAGCCGAGTTGTCGTTGACCAGCACCGCCTTGATCGGGATGCCCTTGGCGAGCGGGCCTAGCGTGTCAGACCACGTCTGCGAGTTGGCGTCGAGCTGGCCCGACGACAGTGCCGAGATGGAGTCGGTGTAGTTGGCGAACCAGACCAGCTTCACGTCGGCGCCGTGTTTCTTGAACATGCCCTTTTGCTCGGCCACGTACCAGGCCACCCAGCCCGGCCAGTCGGACACACCGACCTTGATCTCGGCTTGCGCCAGGCGAGGCGCCAGCAGGGCGGCGGCCAAAGCAACAGCGCCGAAGCAGCGCGCGAGATGTTTCAGCGACGAAGAGGCAGCAAGAGATGGCATAGGAGCTCCACGGTTCGAGGGTTTTGGGGCAAGCACGCAGAGAGGGCGCTTCGAGCGAAGCAACACCTCCCGGGCTTTTGTCCCTCCGTGGAACCGGGGCCCGAAGGGCCTGCGGCCGGCAGCTCTCGGACCAGACATCGCGAGCACGTCGCAACCGGAACCCTAGCCACCATGAAGAGCGAACGAGTCGCCCTCTCGCATCAAACCAAGCAGATGCCGTGCCAGCGGTTCCGGGCTAGCGCAAGGTTCATGTGCACCAGTGCGGCGCAGTCGTGCACTGCGTTGAGGCTCGCCGATCGATCCCTGGTGGTGCTCAGGCCACCCGGCCGAACCACCACACCGAGAGCCCTGCAGCCAGTACCACCAGGGCCGCCGCCACGGCGGCGAAGAGGGCGGTGATCTCGGTTTCTTTCTTCTCGACGATGAGGCGCGAGCTGAGCGATTGGTAGACCTTCTTCAGGTCTTCGGCCGTGCCGGCATAGAAGTATTCGCCGCGCGTCAGGTTGGCCACGTTCTTCAGCGTGTCTTCGTCCAGCCGCACGCGCATCGACCAGCCTTCGAAGCCGATGGTCTCGCCTTCCTTGGTGCCGATGCCCACCGAATACACCTTCACGCCCCGGTCGGCGGCCATCTTGGCGGCGTCGATCGGGTCGGGGCCGGTGGTGCGCTGGCCATCGGTCAGCAAGACGATGGCGGCCGAACTGAACGAACCGGGTTGCACCGGTGTGAACTCTTTCGGCGGTTTGTCGCCGGGAGCCAGCGGCATGTTGCGCTGGCCGGTGATCTGCGAGAGGTCGATGCCCGCCTCGGGGAAGATGGTGGCCAGCGACAGCACGATGCCGCTGCCGATGGCGGTGCCCCGCTGCATCTGAAACCGATCGATCGCGGCCACGATGTCTTCGCGGTTTTGCGTGGGCGGCTGCACCACCGCTGCGGTGCCGGCGAATGACACCACCCCCACCCGCACGTTTCGCGGCAGGTCGGCCAGGAAGGCCTTGGCCGCTTCTTGTGCGGCGACCATGCGGTTGGGCAACACGTCGGCCGCGCGCATGCTGCCCGACACGTCGATTGCCAGGATGATGGTTTCCTGCTGCAGCGGCAGCGTGATCACGGCGGTCGGCCGGGCGCTGGCCAGCAACAGCGTGGCCAGGGCCAGCAGCATCAAGGCGGGCGGTACATGGCGACGCCAGCCGGGGCCTTTGCCCATGGCTTGTTTGACGATGGACAGGCTGGCAAAACGGACGGTTGCCTTTTTGCGCCGATGCAGCAGCCACCAGTACAGCGCCACCAGCAGCGGCAGCGCGATCAGCGACAAGAGGAAGTCAGGCCACACGAAGCTCATGGCGATCCTCCGTGGGCAGGGGTTTCAGGTGGCCCGGCATGCCGCCGCCCGCGGCCAACCGGCTGCGCTGGCGGCGCAGCTCGACAAAACGCATCAGGGTGTTGACCAGGTCGTCGTCGGTCGAGAGTTCCAGCGCGTCGACCCCCGCCCGCGTGAGCCCGGTGCGCAACTCGGCCTCCTGCTGGTCCGCGGCTTTTGCAAAACGTGCGCGAAAGCCGGGGTCGTGGGTGTCGACCAGCAGTTGCTCGCCGGTTTCGGCGTCTTGCATCGTCACCATGCCGAGGTCGGGCAGGGCCATCTCCAGCGGGTCATAGAGGCGCACTGCCAGCACCTCATGGCGTTGGGCGAGCTGCGCCAGGGCATTGCCCCAGCCGGGCGAGCTGATGAAGTCGGACACCACGAACACGGTGGAGCGGCGCGGGATCAGCGGCGCAGCGCGTTGCAGCAGGTCTTGCAGCTGGGTCTGCGCCTTGGCCTGCGGCGTGGTGTGTTGGCGCATGCGCTGCATCAGGTGCAACACATGGGTGCGGCCGTTGCGGGCGGGCAGCACCTCGTCGAGCGCGTTGCCATACAACATGGCGCCCACGCGGTTGCCGTGGCGCGTGAGCAGGCGGGCAAGCACGGCGACGAATTCGCTGGAGACGCTGCGCTTGCTGCGCGCGGAGCCGAAGTCAACGCTACCGCTCAGGTCTAGCAAGAACCACGCGGTGAGCTCGCGGTCTTCGGTGAACTGGCGCACGTAGGGCTGCTGGAGACGCGCGGTCACGTTCCAGTCGATGTGGCGCACGTCGTCGTGGTGCTGGTACTCGCGCAGGTCGGCCAAGTCGAGCCCCGCGCCGCGAAACAGCGTGCGGTAATCGCCCTGCAGCAGCCCGTCGAGACGGCGAATCACCGTCCATTCGAGACGGCGCAGAACGGCGTCAGGCGTTGTGTCGTTCATGGGCCATCGGCTTGTCGGGCTTGGGGATCTTCTGCACGATCTTGAGGATGATCTGGTCGGCGGTCAGCCCGTCGGCCAGCGCTTCGTAGCTCAGCACCAGGCGGTGGCGCAGCACGTCGCTCACCAGGTCCATCACGTCTTCGGGCAGCGCGTAGCTGCGGCCGCGCAGCATGGCCATGGCCTTGGCCCCTTCGATCAGGCCGATGGTGGCGCGCGGGCTGGCGCCGAAGTTGATGTACTTGGCGAGGTCGGGCAGGCCGTGTTTGGCGGGTGTGCGTGTGGCACCCACCAGCTTGACGGCGTATTGCACCAGCGAGGGGTCGACGTACACCTTGCGGCACTCGTGCTGCAGCTCAGCCAGCTGGGTGGTGCTGGCGATGGCCGACACCGTGACCGGGTCGCCGGTCACGCGCTCGACGATCACGAACTCTTCTTCTTCGCTCGGGTAGTCGACCAGCACCTTCATCATGAAGCGGTCGACCTGCGCCTCGGGCAGCGGGTAGGTGCCTTCGGTCTCGATCGGGTTCTGCGTGGCCATCACCAGCAACGGCGCTGGCAGCGTGTGCGTGTCACCGGCGATGGTGACCTTGCGTTCCTGCATCAC
>JACMKJ010000522.1 GCA_014380155.1 Rhizobacter sp.
CCATCTGGCTCACGGCATCGCCGACCTGCTTGATGCCGGCGCTCTGTTCGGTGCTGGCAGCGCTGCTCTCGCCCATGATGTCGGTCACGCGGCGGATCGCGCTCACCGCTTCGGTCATCGTCATGCCGGCCTGGTCGACCAGCTGTGAGCCGCGCTCGACCCGCTCGACGCTGCTTGAGATGAGCGACTTGATCTCCTTGGCTGCTTCGGCGCTGCGCTGGGCCAGGCTGCGCACTTCGCTGGCGACCACTGCAAAGCCGCGGCCTTGCTCGCCGGCGCGTGCTGCTTCAACGGCTGCGTTCAGCGCCAGGATGTTGGTCTGGAAGGCGATGCCATCGATCACGCCGATGATGTCGGCGATCTTCTTGGAGCCCTCGTTGATGCCCTTCATCGTGTCGACCACCTGGCCGACCACTTCGCCGCCCTTCATGGCGACGCTGGAGGCGCCCAGGGCGAGCTGGTTGGCCTGGCGGGAGTTGTCCGCGTTCTGCTTCACCGTGCTCGACAGCTGCTCCATCGAAGCGGCGGTCTCTTCCAGGGCGCTGGCCTGCTCTTCGGTGCGGCTCGACAGGTCGTTGTTGCCCTGGGCGATCTGTGCCGATGCGGTGGCAACGCCCTCGGCGTTCTCGCGCACACCGCCGACGATCTTCGCCAGCCTGGATTTCATGTCGTGGAGAGCGGCCAACAGCAAGCCGGTCTCGTTCTTGCCATCAGACTTGAACTCGATCGAGAGATCCCCTTCTGCCACGGCGCGCGCGATGTCCACGGCTTGATTGAGCGGTCGGGTTGTCGAGCGGATGATCCCCCAGGCGAGCAGCGCGCCAAGAGAGAACGCCAGCGCGACCAGCGAGGCAACGAGGGTGCGGCTGCCCGAGGCGGAGGCGGCCACGGCCTTGCCAGATTCGAGCATCAGATCTTCCTGCAGCTTGATCAGCTCGTCGAGCTTGTTCATGTAGACAAGCTGAACCGGGCGCATCTCCTTCAGCAGGACCGGGCGTGCCTCGTCAAGCTTGCCGGCCTGTGCCAGTTCGATCACACGATCGCGCTGAACCCTGTAGCTGGTGCGGGCGGCGACCACTTCGGCCAGCATCGCCTTGCCCTTCTCGCTGGTGATGCCCTTTTCGAGCTTGTCGAAGGCTTCGTTGATCTTGACATTGGAGCTGGCGACTTCGTCGAACTGCGACTTGAGATCGGCCGGCTCCGTCATGATGAAGAAGTTGCGAACGGCGCGCGCGATCTCATTGACCTCGCCCTTGATGTTGTTGACCAGCACGATCTTCGGAAAGCGGTCGTCCTGCACCATGGCGAACTCGTCGCTGATGGTCGAAATCCGGTTCAAGGCCACCGCGCCCAGCAGGGCGATCAGCAGGCCCATCGCCGCGAACCCCAGGCTCAGCCGGGTGGAGATCTTCATGTCTTGCAGGTTCATGTTCACGCTCTGTTAAAAAAAGGGATGGAAGACGCGGCGAAACGTCAGCTGCGAAGACGGAACGCCCCCACGACCTCGGCCAGGCACTTCGCCTGGTCCTTGAGACTTTCGGCTGCGGCTGCGCTTTGCTCCACGAGCGCGGCATTCTGTTGAGTCATCTGGTCGAGCTGGGTCACGGTGGTGTTGACGAGGCTGATGCCATCGCTTTGCTCCGACGCGGCCGAGGTGATCTCGTTGATGATGTTGGAGACCCGCTGGACGCTGCTCACGATCTCGCTCATCGTGGCGCCGGCGTCGGCCACGAGGCGCGAGCCGCCCTCGACCTTCTCGACCGACGCGCCGATCAGGCCCTTGATCTCTTTGGCCGCCTGCGCCGAGCGCTGTGCCAGGCTGCGCACTTCGGCGGCCACCACGGCAAAACCACGGCCTTGTTCGCCGGCACGCGCGGCTTCCACCGCGGCATTCAGCGCCAGGATGTTGGTCTGGAAGGCGATGCCATCGATCACGCTGATGATGTCGCTGATCTTCTTGCTGCTGGCATTGATCTCGTCCATGGTGCTCACCACTTGCGAGACCACGTTGCCGCCGCGCTCGGCCACTTCGGCGGCCGACGAGGCCAGCTGGTTGGCCTGGCGCGCCGAGTCGGCGCTTTGTTTGACGGTGGCCGTCAGCTGCTCCATCGAGCTGGCGGCTTGCTGCAGGTTGCTGGCGGTCTGCTCGGTGCGTTGGCTCAGATCCTGGTTGCCGGTGGCGATCTCGGCGCTGGCGTTCTGGATCGAGTTCGACGACTGCATCACCGTTTGCAGCGAGTTGCTCAGTTGCTGCGTCATCCCGCCCAGCGAGCGGATCAGGTCGCCCACTTCATCACTGCGGTCGGTTTGAGCGTCGACGCTCAGGTTGCCGGCAGCCACTTCGGTGGCCACGCCCACGGCGCGGCGCAGGTCGTGAACCACTTTGCGCTGCATCCACCACGCGGCGCCCACGGCACCGGAACAGGTCAGCAGGGCCAGCAGGCCGAGCAGCAGGCTGCGTTGGGTGGAGCGTGTGGCCGCTGCGTCGGTGGTGGCCAATGAGACGGCTTCCATCTTCGCCACCAGGCCACCGAGTGCGGTGGCGACCGAGCCGAAGGTGGTGTCGGCGCCTTGCATGGCGGCGATGCCGGTGTTGGGGTCGACGGTCGAGAGGTCGATCGCCGAGTCGGCTTGTTTGCCGTATTTGTCGATCTGCTGGCCCAGGGCGTTCATGCTCGCGCTGAGCTCGGCGTCGGCGACACCGGCCTCAGCCAGGGTGGCCAGGGTGCGCTTCAAGCCGCCGAGCTGGTTGACCAACCCGCCTCGAAACGCCTTGACCTTGGGTTCGTCGAGCGAGTTGATCAAGGCCACCGTCTTGTAGACGCTGGCGTGTATCTGCGCGAACTGGTCCTGCGCACTCGTGATGGTGCGAAAGCTCTCCATGTCGGCCTTGAACGACGCATGGCTTTGCGTGGCGGTGCGGTTTTGCAGCACCGTGTTCACCGAGGCGATGGCCAGTACCAAGACCGCTGTCAACAGCGGTGCGACCAGCAGCTTTGCACCCAGATTCATGAGACGTCCTTAGCGGCAGATGCCGTTTGCGCAGTGATGGCGCTTACTTGTAGATGCCGCCGCAGACGACGGCGTCGTCGAGCTTCTCGCAGTACATGCTCTTCGGTTCGATCTTCTTGGAGACCGGGTTGGTGAATTTGTAGTCTTGCCAGAAGGTGCCCTTGGACTGGGCCAGCTCCATGCGCTCCTTGACGAAGGCCTTGCCGTCCACATCTTTCAGCTCGATCAGGTTCTTGCCGATCATCTTTTCGTTGGCGCCGTGGGCGCGCACCGTGCCGTCCAGGCCATAGACCGTGAGGTAGAGGTCGCGGTCGTTGAACTGGCCGGCCTTGTTGCTGATCTCGGCGTAGCCCTTGTCCTTGCCGCTGGTCTTGATGAAGGTCACACCCTTCTTGACCATGGCCGTCGCTTCCGCTGCGGTGACATTGCCCTCCTTGGCGATGACGGGGGTGCTGAAAGCAAGGGCCGTGAGGGTGATCGCGGCGATGTGGTGCAGGTGTCTGGACATGGGGCGCTCCGTACAACAGAAAAGCAGGGACTGATTGCCCTATGCATATCGGCACAGACAGGGCACTTGTGTAGCGATTCTGAAGAGCGACGCATCCACCTGATCGGGGCAAAAGACGGTGCTCCCGGGTGCATTTCGCAGGTAGTGAGGCGCTGCAAACAAAAAAGGCCCGTGGTGTTTCACGGGCCTTTGGTGAGCGTCGGAGCTGAAAACGTCAGAAGGTTTCCCAGTCGTCGTTGTGGGCGGCGGTGGCCACCGGTTTGGCTGGGGCCGGGGCGGGCGTCGGGTTCGCGGCCCGGGGCGCTGGGTCGGGTTTGGCCGCCGTGGCCTTGGGCGCGACGGTCACCGGCTTAGGCTTGGACGGCGCGGCCGGCTTTGA
>JACMKJ010000523.1 GCA_014380155.1 Rhizobacter sp.
AAGCTCACCACGCAGACCCTGCCGGTGCTCACCTACCTGAAGAACTGGGACAAGCTGTTCCAGAGCCCGTTCAAGAGCGACGTGTACTTCTTCAGCACGCGCCAGCAGATCGACCAGCGCTGGGGCACGACCCAGCCGGTGACCATCCGCGACAAAGACTTCGGCGCCGTGCGCCTGCGTGCGTTTGGCAATTACGCCTACCGCATCGCCGACCCGAAGCTCTTCCACACTGAGATCTCGGGCACTCGTGACACCTACACCGTGACCGAGCTCGACGGCCAGCTGCGTGGCCTGATGCTGCAACACATCTCCGACGCGGTGGCGTCGAGTGGCGTGGCCTTCCTCGACCTCGCGGCCAACCAGGTCGAGTTTGCCAAGGCCTTGCAGGAGGCCACCACGCCCTCGTTCGAGAAGCTGGGCCTGAGGCTCGAATCGGTGACGATGCAAAGCGTCTCGCTGCCCGAAGAGCTGCAGAAGATCCTCGACCAGAAGATCGGCATGGGCATGGTCGGTGGCGACATGGGCAAGTTCATGCAGTACCAGACGGCGCAGGCCATTCCGAAGTTCGCCGAGGGCTCAGGCTCGGGCGGTGGCGGTATTGCCGGCGACGCCATGGGCCTGGGCGCCGGGGTGGCGCTGGGCCAGGTGATGGCGCAACAGCTCTCGCAGGGTCTGCAAGGCCAACCCGCGGCACCGGCCGCTGCGGCCGCACCGATCAGGGCCGACGACGTGATGGCCACGCTCGAAAAACTGGGTGAACTCAAGGTCAAGGGCATCCTGACCCAGGAAGAGTTCGACTCCAAGAAGGCCGAGCTGCTCAAGAAGCTGGTGTAGCCCCGCCCGCCGCTCTTGGCCACCGAACCCAGCCCTCAGCGCGCATACCGGGCCGCGTGCCCCAACTGCGGGGCGCCGGTCGAGTTCCGCTCGGCCGCGTCGGCCTTCGCGGTGTGCAGCTTCTGCCGCAGCACGGTGGCACGCGAGGGCGATGCGCTGCGCAAGATCGGCGAGAGCGCCGAACTTTTCGACGATCACTCTCCGCTTCAGCTGGGGGCCACCGGCAAATTCCAGGGGGCGGCCTTCACGCTCGTCGGGCGACTGCAATACCGCTACAAGGACGGCACCTGGAATGAGTGGCACGCCCTCTTCGACTCTCAGCGCAGTGGGTGGCTGAGCGAAGACAACGGTCGTTACGTCATTGCGTTTGACGCGCCGC
Organism: Rhizobacter sp.; assembly: GCA_014380155.1. Classification (GTDB taxonomy): domain Bacteria; phylum Pseudomonadota; class Gammaproteobacteria; order Burkholderiales; family Burkholderiaceae_C; genus Rhizobacter. The sequence continues at coordinate 1,214 of JACMKJ010000523.1, forward strand.
TCGAAGGCGAGGCGCCTGCCGCCGACACCCTGCGCCCCGGCGTGCAGCAGATCGTTGCTGGCCAGAGCTGGACGACGGCGTCGGTCAACGTGGCCAAGCTGATCGCCGCACAAGGCGAACTGCCCTTCAAGCCCAACACCGAGCGTGGCTTTGTGGTGGCGGACCTGCGCAGCACACGCGACGAGGTGGCCACGCTCGACTACAGCGACGCGGCCGCGCCCAAGTGGTCGGTGGGCCGCTCGGTGGCCATCAGCGAACTCGCGATGAGTGGCTTGGCCGACAGCACCGAGAAAACACTCAAGGCGCGCAGCGTCGAGTGCCCGAGCTGTGGCACCTCGCTGGAGCTCAAGCTCTCGACGACGCAGTCCATCGCCTGCCACCAGTGCCACGCGGTGGTCGATGTGTCGCAAGGTGTGGGCGGCGACCTCGCGCACTATGCGCAGAACGACGGCGACGAGCCGCTGATCCCCTTGGGCAGCGTCGGCAGCCTCGCGCTCGGCGGCAAGCCTGCGAAGCCCTGGCAGGTGGTGGGCTACGCCGAGCGCGCTGAGGTAGGTGAAGACGAACCCAGCAGCTGGCGCGAATACCTGCTGTACCACCGCGAAGAAGGTTTTGCCTTTCTGGTCGACGCCGAAGACGGCTGGAGCTGGACGGCGCCGCTCACCGGCGTGCCCACCGCCTCGGGCCAGAACGTGCGCTACCAGGGCGCGCTCTACCGCAAGCTCTACGACTACGGCGGGCGAGTCACCTACGTGCTGGGCGAGTTCTACTGGCAGCTCAAGCGCGACGAACTCACCCGCAACACCGACTACCAGGGCGAGGGTGCGGCCAAGGCCAAGCGCCTCAACTGCGAGCGCACCGAAGGCGAGGTGGTCTGGTCGGGCGGCGAGTCGCTCGACTCCGACGTGGTGCTGAAAGCCTTTCGACTTTCGCCCGACCAGAGTGCGGCCTTCAAGCGCGATGCCACACCCACCTCGGGCAATGCCGCCAGCTTGCTGGCCAAGGTGTTCTTCTGGGTTTTCGTGGTCGTGGTGCTGTTGATGATGTTCAGGTGCAGCGATGACAGCCGCGACTGCAACAGCGTGCGTGCGAGCTATGGTGAAGCCTCGCAGGAGTACCAGAATTGCCTCGCCAGCAACCGCAGCAGCTCGCGCACCAGCGGTGGTTCTTTCGGTGGTTTTTCAAGCGGTGGCGGTCACAAGTGATGGCCACCCCGCGCAGCCGACAACTCACTTTCTCAAGGAGACTCTCATGATGGGAATCGAATGGCTGAAGCCCGCCGTGTTTTTCGGCTCGATCCTTTACGCATTGATTGGCGTGCTGGTGTTCTGGATCAGTTTCATCATCGTCGACAAGCTGACGCCCTACGACCTGTGGTCCGAGATCATCGAGAAGAAGAACATGGCCCTGGCCATCGTGGTCGGTGCGATGTGCATTGCCATCGGCTTGATCGTCTCGGCGGCCATTCACTCGTAGTCGATGGCCGTGTCGACCCCTGACACGGAGACGCCCACAGCGCCCATCCGGCCGGCCGAAGTCGCGCTGCTGGCCTCGGTCTTCGTCGTGGCCGCCTGCGGGCTGCTCTACGAGCTGGCGGCGGGTGCGCTTGCGAGCTACCTGCTCGGCGATTCGATCCTGCAGTTTTCCACCATCATCGGCAGCTACCTGTTCGCGATGGGGATTGGCTCCTACCTCTCTCGCTTCTTCGATCGCCAACTGGTGGCGCACTTTCTGCGCATCGAGCTGCTGGTGGGGCTCATCGGCGGGTTGATGCCAGCGGCGCTGTTCTCGCTGCAGACGCTGCCCACCTCGTCGTTCCGCTTCGTGCTGTATTCGCTGGTGCTGTTGATCGGCACGCTGGTCGGGCTGGAGATTCCGCTGGTCATGCGCATCCTGAAGCGCCACTTCAGCGAACGTTATGCGCTGAAAGACCTGGTCTCGCAGGTGCTCACCTTCGACTACCTGGGCGCGCTGGCCGTGGCCATTGCCTTCCCCTTGCTGCTGGTGCCGCAACTCGGCCTGGTGCGCACCGGGGCGGTGTTCGGGCTGCTGAACGTGGGTGTGGCGGCTTGGGCCATGTGGCTGTTCAGAGGCGAGCTGCGCCGCCTGTCGGCGCACGTAATCGCCTGCCTCGCGGTGGTGGCTGCGCTGCTCGCCGCGCTGGCCAGCGCCGACCGCATCAGCACCTGGGCCGAAGACCGCTTTTACGGCGACCGCATCCTCTACAGCGAGACCAGCGCCTACCAGCGCGTGGTGGTCACGGCCAGCCGTGTCGGCGTGCGGCTGTTCCTCAATGGCAACCTGCAGTTCCATTCACGTGACGAATACCGATACCACGAGGCCCTGGTGCACCCCGCGATGGCCGCGCACGGCGCGCCCAAGCGGGTGCTGGTGCTCGGGGGTGGCGACGGCATGGCGGTGCGCGAGGTGCTCAAGTACGCCAGCGTCGAAGAGGTGACGCTGGTCGAGCTCGACCCGCACATGACGAAGTTGTTTGCGGAGCAGCCGATGCTGCGACAACTCAACGCCGACGCGCTGCGCTCGCCCAAGCTGCGCATCGTCAATGGCGACGCGTTTGCGTGGCTTGAACAGAACAGGGAAACGCGTCCGGGCAGCTTCGACGTGATCGTGGTCGACTTCCCTGACCCGACCAACTTTTCCATCGGCAAGCTCTACACCACGAGCTTCTACTCGCTGATCGACGCCCACCTCGCAGCGTCGGGTTATGCGGTGATGCAGACCACCTCGCCGCTGATCGCGCGCAAGAGCTACTGGACGGTTGCGACCACCATCGAGGCCACCGGCCTGCAGACCACGCCCTACCACGCGCACGTGCCGAGCTTCGGCGAATGGGGTTTCATCCTGGCGAGCCGGCGGCCGTTCCGCTTGCCCACGCAGCTGCCGCCCGGTTTGCGGTTTCTGACGCTGGCCGGTCTGCCGGCGATGCTGCAGTTCCCGCCCGACATGGCCCGGGTGCCCGCCGAAGTCAACCGCCTGTCGAACCAGGTGCTGGTGCAGACCTTCGAGCAAGAGTGGGGTCGGGTGCACGAATGAGCTGGCGCCGGCGCACGCTGCTCGGCGCCGCAGCGTCATTGCCGTTGGTCGCGTCGTGCCGCCGGGCCACCGAGCCGCGCTACGAAGGGGGATGGGTGGGTGCGCCACACGAACGTGGCCACCGCCTGCGCGACCTCCAGAAAAAGGGCCTACCGGCACCCGCCGTGCAAC
>JACMKJ010000524.1 GCA_014380155.1 Rhizobacter sp.
GCGAACTCGTCACGCTGGCCCAGGTGGAGTGCGTGAAGATGGGCACCACCGTGGCCACCAATGCGCTGCTCGAGCGCAAGGGCGACCGCACGGTGCTCGTCATCACGAAGGGCTTCCGCGACGCGCTGCGCATCGCCACACAGGCACGGCCACGTTTGTTCGACCGCCACATCGTGCTGCCCGAGCTGCTCTACGAGCGTGTGATCGAAGCCGACGAGCGCGTTGATGCACAAGGCCATGAAGTGCAATCGCTCGACTTGGCTGCACTGCGCGCCCCCCTGCAACAGGCCTACGCCGACGGCATACGCGCCTGCGCCATCGTCTTCATGCACGGCTACCGCTTCACCGAACACGAGCTCGCAGCCGAAGCGCTGGCGCACGAGATCGGCTTCACGCAGATTTCGGTCTCGCACAAGGTGAGCCCGCTGATGAAGCTCACCCCGCGTGGCGACACGACCGTGGTCGACGCCTACCTCTCGCCCATCCTGCGGCGCTACGTGGAGCAAGTGGCGCAGCAGATGCCAGGCGTGCCGCTCTTTTTCATGCAGAGCTCGGGTGGCCTGACCGAAGCGCAGCGCTTCCAGGGCAAGGACGCGATTCTGTCGGGCCCGGCCGGTGGCATCGTCGGCATGGTGCGCACCGCGGTGGAGAGCGGCCACGGCAAGGTGATCGGCTTCGACATGGGCGGCACCTCCACCGACGTGAGCCACTACGCCGGCGAGTTCGAGCGGGCGTTCGAAACCCAGGTGGCCGGCGTGCGCATGCGCGCCCCCATGATGAGCATTCACACCGTGGCGGCCGGTGGCGGCTCCATCATCAGCTTCGACGGCTCGCGCCTGCGGGTGGGGCCCGAGTCGGCTGGCGCCAACCCCGGCCCCGCCAGCTACCGGCGCGGCGGGCCACTGGCCACCACCGATGCCAACGTGATGCTCGGCAAGATCCAGCCGGCGCACTTTCCCAAGGTGTTCGGCCCGCAGGCCAACGAGTCGCTTGACCGCGAGGTCGTGGTGCAGCGTTTCACCCAGATGGCGAAGGAGATGAGCGCGGCGAGCGGCCGCCCCATCAGCGCCGAAGAGGTGGCCAGCGGCGCGCTGCAGATCGCGGTGGCCAACATGGCCAACGCCATCAAGCGCATCTCGGTGGCACGCGGCTACGACGTGACCTCGTACACACTGCAGTGTTTTGGCGGCGCCGGTGGGCAACACGCCTGCCTGGTGGCTGACGCGCTCGGCATGACGCGGGTGTTCGCCCACCCGTTTGCCGGGGTGCTCTCGGCCTACGGCATGGGCCTGGCCGACCAGATCGCGATGCGTGAACGTTCGGTCGAACAGGCCCTGACCGAAGGCGGCGTGCAAGTCGCGTTGCTCAGCGCCGCCGAGCTGGCCGAGCAGGCGCGTGGCGAGCTGCTGCAACAAGGCCTGGCCACCGGGCAGATCCGCACCGTGGCTCAGTTGCAGCTGCGCTACCAGGGCACCGACACGGCGCTCGGCTGCGCTTTGCACACCGACCAGCCGCCAGCGCAAATCATCGCCAGCGTGCGCGCCGAGTTCGAGCGCGCCTACCAGCAGCGGTTTGCGTTCCTGATGCCCGACCGGGCGCTGGTCATCGAGGCGGTGTCGATCGAAGCCATTGGTGAAGGCGAGCGCCCTGTGGCCGCCGCCTCACGGGGCGCCGCCACCGAACACCGCGCCACCCCCAGCGCTCCGGCGCAGATGTATTGCCAAGCCGACGCCCAAGCGGCCGGCTGGCGCGCTGCCGGCCTGTACGTGCGCGAGTCGCTGCAACCCGGCGCGGTGATCGACGGACCGGCCATCCTGGCCGAGAAGAACGCCACCACCGTGGTCGAGCCCGGCTGGCAGGCGCGGCTCACCACGCTCGACTGCATCGAGCTGCAGCGCGTGACACCGCGTGTCACCTCCAACGCGGTGGGCACCAACGTCGACCCGGTGATGCTGGAGGTGTTCAACAACCTCTTCATGAACATCGCCGAGCAGATGGGCCTGCGGCTGCAGAACACCGCCTACTCCGTCAACATCAAGGAGCGGCTCGACTTCTCGTGCGCCCTGTTCGACGCGGGCGGCAACCTGATCGCCAACGCACCGCACATGCCGGTGCACCTGGGCTCGATGAGCGAGTCGATCCGCACCGTGATCGACAACAACCCGCAGATGCGAGCGGGCGACGTGTATGTGCTCAACAACCCGTACAACGGCGGCACCCACCTGCCAGACATCACCGTCGTGACGCCGGTCTACCTCGACCACGGCGACAGCACACCGTCGTTCTACGTGGCCTCGCGCGGCCACCACGCCGACATCGGCGGCACCACGCCGGGCTCGATGCCACCGTTCTCCAAGCGCATCGAAGAAGAAGGTGTGTTGATCGACAACTTCAAGCTGGTCGAAGAGGGCCACCTGCGTGAGGTCGAGCTGCTGGCGCTGCTGGGCTCCGGCGATCACTCCTCGCGCAACCCGCAGCAAAACCTGGCCGACCTGCGCGCGCAGATCGCTGCCAATGAAAAGGGCGTGCAGGAGTTGAAAGCCATGGTGGCGCAGTACGGCCGCCAGACGGTGGCGGCCTACATGGGCCACGTGCAGAACAACGCCGAAGAATCGGTGCGCCGCATCATCACCGCGCTGCACGATGGCGCTTTCGAGTTGCCACTCGACAACGGCGCGGTGATCCGCGTCAAGGTGAGCGTGGATGCCGCGTCGCGCAGCGCCACCGTCGACTTCACGGGCACCAGCGCGCAGCTCGACAACAACTTCAACGCGCCGAAGTCGATCACCATGGCGGCGGTGTTGTATGTGTTTCGCACCCTGGTCGACGACGACATCCCGCTCAACGCGGGTTGCCTCAAGCCCATCCGCGTGATCGTTCCCGAGGGCTGCATGCTCAACCCGCGCCCACCGGCCTCGGTGGTGGCGGGCAACGTGGAAACTTCCACCTGCGTGACCAATGCGCTCTACGGTGCGCTCGGTGTGATGGCGGCCAGCCAGTGCACGATGAACAACTTCACCTTCGGCAACGACACCTACCAGTACTACGAGACGATCTCAGGCGGCTCGGGGGCCGGTGACGGGTTCGATGGCACGAGCGTAGTTCAGACCCACATGACCAACTCGCGCCTCACCGACCCCGAGGTGCTGGAGTTCCGCTTCCCGGTGCGGCTGGACAGCTACGAGATCCGCGCCGGATCAGGCGGCGCCGGGCGCTGGCAGGGTGGCAACGGGGGCCTGCGCCGCGTGCGTTTCCTGGAGCCGATGACCGCTTCCATCCTCAGCAACGGCCGCGAGCACGGCGCGTTCGGCATGGCGGGTGGGCTGCCCGGCGAGGTGGGCCGCAACTGGGTCGAGCGCGGCGATGGCCGGGTGGAACCGCTGCCGCACATCGGCTCGACGGAGATGGCCGCCGGCGATGTGTTCGTGGTGTCTACGCCGGGCGGTGGCGGCTACGGGTTGGCCTGAAGTTCACCGAAGTTCAGGCCACGCCCGCGCTGGCAGCCTGTTTGTCAGCGTGGTAACTCGACCGCACCATCGCGCCGACAGCGGCGTGGGTGAAGCCCATCTTCACCGCCTCGGCCTCGAACATCTTGAAGGTGTCGGGGTGCACATAGCGCCGCACCGGCAGGTGGTGGCCGCTCGGCGCGAGGTACTGGCCGATGGTCAGCATGTCGATGCCGTGCTCGCGCATGTCGCGCATCACCTGCAGAATTTCTTCATCGGTCTCGCCCAATCCGACCATCACGCCGCTCTTGGTCGGCACGTGCGGCGCAAATTCCTTGAAGCGCTTGAGCAGGTTGAGTGAGTAGGCGTAGTCGGAGCCCGGGCGCGCTTCCTTGTAGAGGCGCGCCGTGGTTTCCAGGTTGTGGTTCATCACATCGGGTGGCGCGGCTTTCAAGATTTCCAAGGCTCGGTCCATGCGGCCACGGAAATCGGGCGTGAGGATCTCGATGCGCGTTTGGGGCGACAGCTCGCGCACGCTGCGAATGCAGTCGACAAAATGCTGCGCGCCACCGTCGCGCAGATCATCGCGGTCCACGCTCGTGATCACCACGTAGTTGAGCTTGAGCGCGGCAATGGTCTTGGCGAGGTTGAGCGGCTCGTTCACGTCGAGCGGGTCGGGGCGGCCGTGGCCCACATCGCAGAAGGGGCAGCGACGGGTGCACTTGTCGCCCATGATCATGAAGGTGGCGGTGCCGCCACCAAAACACTCGCCGATGTTGGGGCACGAGGCTTCTTCGCACACGGTGTGGAGCTTGTGCTCGCGCAAGATCTGCTTGATCTCATAGAAGCGGCTGTTGTGCGAGCCGGCTTTGACGCGAATCCAGTCGGGCTTTTTCAGCGTTTCGGCCGGCACGATCTTGATCGGGATTCGCGAGGTCTTGGCTTGCGACTTCTGCTTGGCCGTGGCGTCGTAGCTCGCGGCGTCTTGCAGGGTGTGAACGACCTTGTCGGTGGACATCAAAAAGCTTTCGGTAAAACGACGGAGTCGGCGCAGGCTCAGCTCAAATGCGCGGCGAGCTTGTCGCCCAGGCGGGTGGCCACGGTGTTCCAGTCGGTGTGAACGCCCAGTGTAGCGAGGTCGACTGTTTGCAGCCCGGCGTAGCCGCAGGGGTTGATGCCACCGAAGGGGCTCAGGTCCATCGCCACATTCATCGCTACGCCGTGGTAGGTGCAGTGTCGGCTCACCTTGATGCCGAGCGCGGCCACCTTGCCCAGGCCGGCGAAGGGGTCGATGCGCGGGCCGGTGAGCGCGGCGTGGCCGAAGGGGTCGGCCAGGTTCACATAGATGCCCGGCGCGCCCGCCACACGGTGGCCGGTGACACCCAAGGACTCCAGCGTCTTGATCACGCAGTGCTCCAGCCGGTAGACGTATTCCTTGACGTAGATGTTCAGGCGCCGCAGGTCGATCAGCGGGTAGGCCACCACCTGGCCGGGGCCGTGGTACGTGACCTGGCCGCCGCGGTTGGTCTGCACGATCGGGATGCCATGCGCGTCGAGCACGTGGTCGGCCTTGCCTGCCACGCCTTGGGTGTAGACCGGCTCGTGCTCGCAAAGCCAGATTTCATCGGGCGTGCTCGCATCGCGCGTTTCAGTGAATGCCCGCATCTCGTCCAGGGTTTTGACATAGGCCACACGGCCGCGCATGCGCAGCGTGGGCGAGTTGCCCCTGGCTGAGTCGAGGGCGGGCGAGGTTCCTGACATGGGCTCGATTGTCGGTGCGCGGCAAAGCCTCGGCGAACAAAGCGTGAATCCGTGCATCCATCTCGCGAAAGCCTGCGTAGAGCTGTGTGTCCGGCCATCTTGTCGGAACCCCACCATCAGGAGACCCTCATGCAACCTTCCTTGTTCAAGACCACCCCTGTACTGGCAGCCGTGCTGCTGGCCGTGTGCGGCACCGCTGGTGCGTCCAGCCACCGCGAAGCGCCTTTCATCACCACCGTTCCGAAGGTGGATGCGACTGACTTCTACATGTTTCGCAGCTATGAAACCGACCGCAGCGCCTACACCACGCTGATCGCCAACTATCTGCCGCTGCAAGACGCCTACGGCGGCCCGAACTATTTCTCGCTCGACCCGAATGCGCTGTACGAGATCCACATCGACAACAACGGCGATGCCCGTGAAGACCTCACCTTCCAGTTCCGCTTCAAGAACACGCTGGCCAACAGCGGCCGGGGCGTCGAGCTGCCAGTGGGCGGTGTCAACGTGGCCATTCCGCTGATCCAGGCCGGCGTGGTGGCGAACGTCATGGACGCCAACCTGAACCTGGCCGAAACCTTCACGGTCGACGTGGTGCGCGGTGACCGCCGCAAAGGCACGACCACTTCGGTGACGAATGCAGCCAATGGCGCCGCCACCTTCAACAAGCCCGTCGACAACATCGGCGTGAAGACCATCCCCAACTACCCCGCCTACGCCGCCCAGCACATCTACAACGTCAACATCCCCGGTTGCTCGACCCCGGCCAAGTTGTTCGTGGGCCAGCGCAAGGACCCGTTTGCCGTCAACCTGGGCACGATCTTCGACCTGGTCAATGCCCCTGTTTCCACCATCACCAACCCAGACCTGATCGGCGCCGCGCCCAACATCATCGACGACAAGAACGTCACCACCCTGGCGCTGGAAGTGCCCACCACCTGCCTGACCTCCGGCAGTGAAACCGTCATCGGTGGCTGGACCAGCGCCAGCATGCGCCAGGCGCGCCTGCTCGACCCGACACCCAAGCCCGGCCACCAGAAGGCTGAAAAGGCCGGTGGCGCCTGGACCCAGGTCTCGCGCCTGGGCATGCCGCTGGTGAATGAAGTGGTGATCGGCCTGAAGGACAAGGACCTCTTCAACAGCTCCAAGCCGAAGGACGACGCGCAGTTCGCCACCTACGTGACCAACCCCAGCCTGCCCAAGCTGCTGGAGATCGCGCTGGCCCTGCCCAACACCGCGCCCACCAACTACCCGCGCACCGACCTGGTCACGACCTTCCTCACCGGCATCACAGGCGTGAACCGGCCGGCCAACGTGGTGGCTTCTGAAATGCTGCGCCTGAACACGGCCATCGAGCCGGTGGCCTTTGCACAGCAAAACCGCCTGGGCATCGTCGGCAACATCCTGGCCGGTGGCAGCGACAACGCCGGTTACCCGAACGGCCGCCGCCCGAAAGACGACGTGGTCGACATCTCGCTCGTGGCGGTGATGGGCGGGCTGTGCGTGGCCAACGGCGACACCAACGCACTGGGCTTCGGCACCGCGTGCAACCCCGCGGCAGTGCCGCTGGGTACCACCGCCTTCCGGCTGCACGACGCGGTCGACCAGGCCGTGGTGCCGCTGATGTCGGGCTTCCCTTACCTGGCCACGCCTATCGGCGGCACCCGTTAAGGAGCACTCGACATGAAGACGACACGACTCCTTCTTTGCGCGCGTCTCGGCGCGGCCGGCCTGGCCGCCTGCGGGGGCGACCCCGCCTCAGTGGCCACGCCAGTGCTGACCGAGGTGCCCGCAGCAGCCGC
>JACMKJ010000525.1 GCA_014380155.1 Rhizobacter sp.
AGCGCGGCGCTGTCGCCCACCGGCGCGCGGGCGCCAGCGGCGAGCCGGTGCGCATCGAACTGCACACCGTTGAGGCTGTCTCCGACCGTCAGCTGCAGCTGGCCCTGTTCGTCGGGCGCAACGCTGAAGTGGTGGGCCGCCGTGTGGGCATCGTCGAGCACCAGGTCGTTGTCGAGGGCACGGCCCACGCGCAGCGGCCACTCGCGCACGGCCACGCTGTGGCGCACGCTGCCGTCGCGGTCGAGTATCTCCAACACGGCCAGACTACTCATGGTTGTTTCACGAACGCATAGGCGTCGAGGTAGTGCTGGCTCAGCTTCATCGCGTTGGGGTAGCTCACCCCTTGCACATCGAAGCGGCCTTGCACACCGGCTTGCGGCTGGTCGAGCGTGGTCACCAGCACCGAGAGGTCGTACAGCTGCGGCAGCTTCTTGTAGGCCCGCAGGCAGACCACGGCGCGCAGCACCAGGCCGTTGCGGTCCAGATAGTCTTGATGGCACTGCGGCTTGGTCTGGTGCAGCTTGCCCAGTCGGGCGAAGCCCTCGTTGCGAAAGCTCGCCGAGTACTGCGCGGCAAAACGCAGCGTGCCGAGCTTGCTGCCGTCGTAAGCCTCGTGGCGCGTGGCCAGGGTGCCGGTGGTGAAGTCGCCGACGAACACGCGCGTGTCCATCACGCAGTCGGAGCGCTCGAAGTCGAGGCCGCCGGTGCGCGACGGCTCGCTGCTGCCCCAGCAGCGCATGAAACGGTCTTGTGGCACCGGCACTGTGTAGCGCGGGTGGGTGGCGGGCTTCCAGCCCTGCGCGATGAAACGTTCGGTGAGCGACTCCTGGTGCTCCATCAGCTGCGCGGTGACGATGGGCCAGGCGGCACCCTTCAACGGTGGCGCCTCGCGGCCACGCGCCAGCAAGGCGCTGGCCAAGGTGCCCGGCACCAGAAAGCTCACCTGCTCGCCGTCGACCCGGCGCGCCACGTTGACACCGATGACGCGACCCTCCTGGTCGAGCGCGGGGCCGCCGCTCATGCCGCCGCTCAAGGAGCCGGCAAAAAAGATCTGCGGGTAGAAGCTGCGCTCAACCAGGCCGTTGTAGTTGCCTTCGATCACCGCAAAGCCCACGTCGAGCGGGTTGCCGAGCGAGTACATGCGCTCACCCTGGGCGAGCTTGTCGGCTTCGCGCCGGAAGCTGAGTGCGTCGTAGCTGGCCGGTTGTTTGGCGCCGCTCATCTTGAGCAAAGCCAGGTCGTGGCGCACGTCGATCATCAGGATCTGCACCGGCGCTTCGCGACCATCGGCCGTCACCGACACCAGCTCGTGCCGCTCGGGCTTGAGCGCAGCTTCGCTCACCACATGGAAGTTGGTGATGAGGTGGCCTTCCTTGCTGACCAGAAAACCGGAGCCGACCGAGGTCTGGCTGGCCTGCCCCTTGAGCACGGTGCGGATCTGCACCAGCTGCGAGCGCGCCTGCTCGTAGACCTTGCGCGCCGAGAGCGACACCGGGGCCGAGGCCGCCGCCTCAGGCGCGACCGCGGGCGCTGCGGCGAAGGCAGGGCCCAGCACACTCGCACAAACAGCAAGCGCCGCGAGGCGGCGCCGAAGGTGAACTTTCATTGCGATTCATTCTACGGGCGGGTGTGGCGCGCACACCCGCCTCGCGATGAATCAGCCGTCAGCGCAGTGAAACGATCACTGGCACACGCCGCCGCCCGATGGGCAGGCGACGGCGTTGCTTTGCAGGTCGAGCCCGTCGCCCATGCGGCCGTAGAGCGCCAGCATCTTGTAGCTGTTGGCTTCGACGCCGGTGCCGCCGTTGTTGAGCGTGATGGCGGCAGAAGTGGCGGTCGGGGCGAAGCGCCTGTCCTGGCTGATGCGGCCGGTGTCGCCGTCACCACAGCGCGCACGGTCGGTGCAAAAGGTGGCGCCACCCACGGCCATGCTGCCGTGGCTGAAGGTCCAGGCGGCGTTGTAGGTGCCGCTGGCGTTGGCCGCGAGGGTCAGGTCGAACAGGGCTTGCCGTGCCGTTGGCGTGAGGTCGGTCCACGGCAGGTTGGGCAACTGGGCCGTGGTGGGTGGCACCCCTTCGACCTCGACTTCGAACACGCTCTGGCCCGAGACGAGGAAGGCCGTCGTGCAGCTGGTGTCACTGAACAGCGACACCGTGACGGTGCGGCCGCCGCGGAAGAAGTTGCGCACCACGGCATCACCCTCGGTGCCGTCGGGCAGGGTGACCCAGGTGTCGTCGCCGCTGCGCAGCGCACCCACCAGCGGGTCGAGGCTGTGCTGGTTGCTCATCGTGTTTTGTTGCCACAGCGACATGCGGCGTGCGCCGTTGCCATAGTTCTTGTAGTAAGCCACCGTCACCACCGCCTGCGCTGCGTCGCGCTGCGTGACCTGCGCGCACTGCAGACCAGTGAGCGCCGGGATGTCGAACGCAATCGCGCGGGCGTAGGTGATGGTGGTGGCGCCGTCTTGGAAGGTCACGTCGCGCTGAGCCTTGGCCGAAGCGTGGATCTGCACCGCGCTCAGGTCACCGAGAAACTTCCACACGCCGCCTTCGCGCGTCACACCCATGCCCTGTCCGACCGGCTGGACATTGCCTTCCGGACTTTGCAACACAAAGCTCACGCGGCACACGGGGTCCGATCCGCTGAAGTCGCAGCGGCCAAGCGTGGGGCTGAGCAGGCGCGAGCCAAACAGCTCCTCGGCGGCAAACATGCTGCACAAACCGTTGCCCACCTGGGTGGCGCCGGTGAGGCTGCCGCCTTCGTCGTCGCTCATGCGGGCGGCGCTGGCCATCGAGCTGACCATGCCCGTGCTGGCGTGGGCGCAGGCGTCGGCGTTCTGCACGGCGGCGCTCATGTTGCGGAACAAGGTTTCCAGGCCGGTCAGCGACAGGTTGGAAGCGCCACTGTCGACCGTGACCGAACCCGCCGTGGTGGTCTGGTCGAGGTAGAGGTTGCCGCTGCCCAGGCGCGGCGTGATCTGCACGAACGGCGAGCCGTCGACACCGGTGTTGACGCCGATGCTGTCGAGCAGCTTGTCGTAGCCGGTGCGTGAACCGCCGGAGAGGCTGCCGCTGACGAAGTCGAAATCGGTGGCCACGTTGCCCGACATCACGCCCGACAGGCTGCTGCGCAAGCGGTCTTGTGCGGCGCTGACGGCATTGCCAGTGAGCGCTGAGCCGCTGCCGCTCATCACGTCTCCAGGCGAGAGGTTGGTGGCGAGCAGCACGGTGGCGGTGGTCAAGGGCGTGACGTTGGCCGTGCCCGGGCCTTGTGTCACCGAATAGATGCACTGGTAGTTGGGGCCGGCGTAGCCGCAGGCTTCGATGCGGTAGGGCGCGGTGCCGCTGAGGGTGGGCACGCTGTAGCTGCCGTCGTCTGCCACGGTGATGCCCGACGCGACCACGGTGCCGTTGGCGTCGATCACGCGCAGGGTGCCGCCGGTGATAGGAGCGCCCACCGCCACGGTGCCGCTCAGTTGGGCCGCAGGGGCGCTGGGTGCGGGGGCGGAAGAAGAGCCTGGGTCACCGCCGCAGGCCGACAGGATCGCGGCGCCAAGAACACTCAGCACCAAGCTGGTACGGGGGGAATAGGGTTTCATGGGGCTCCTCATCGGAAGACGCAGACACGCGCGCGTCGTTGGCCAGGAAACCCTCCCGGTCGACCGCTCGTGTCAGGTCATCGGCTGTTGCAGCACGCCACTTGAGGGCACCAGGTGAGCAAACGTGACCTTCCCCACGGTCGTCAGGTGATGCGGTAGTAATCCAGGATCACCCGCCGTGCCTCGCGCCGGCCGCAGGCCAGGGCCATCACCTTGTTGAGGTGCAGCCAGGGCGGCGCACCGGTTTGAAAACGAACGAGGGTGCGAAAGAAGTATTCGTCACGCGGCACGTTGTCCCCACGTGCCAGCCGGGCCATCACCTCGGCGGGGCCGTGGCGCATGCCCTCGCTGGTGACCTCGATCAAGCTGCCGTCGTCGGCCCGGATGACGTAGTGCGCCGAGATGTCGAGCACACCGTCGGCGCGGTTGATCTGCCAGTCGACACCGCCTTCGACCAGCGTGCCGTTGAGCTCGGGGCCTTCGACCGTGCCACCGCCCAGCGGGATGTAGCGGCGCTCGCCATACGGCCCGGCGCCAAGCGTGACCAGCGCGCTCACCTCGCAGCGCACTTGGGTCATCGGAATGAGAGCGGGGGGTGCAGGCAGGGTGAAGGTCATGGCAACAGAGTCCTCGGGCGACTGATCGCGCAACGATACGCGGGCAACCGCGCCGCGGCAGTCATCGTTTGAGATGATCGGCGTGACCCGGTTTGCCGGGGCACGTCCTCTCGATTGAAGGGTTGGGCGCTTGTTTGCAGGCTTCCGGCCTTCGCGTATGGCACACGCTGCCAAACGTAGTGGGACACCAATGCAGCGAACATGTAGTAGAGGCATGTTGCAGCTAAGAGAACGATTGCGACACTTGCGAAGTGCGATGAGCTTGCATTTCGCTTTGCTAGGCGGTAGCCCGCAGCACCGTGAATCAATGTCGGAAGCAAGAGCACACCAACGATGAGTACTAAGTACCACCACGGCACATCGCAATGATCAAGCTCCAAGCAGCCGCTTCGGACTTTGTGCGCATCGCCAAGCACGGCTGAGTAGTTGATTCGACTAGTCGTAAACAGCCCAGCCCATGTGCTGATGAAGCCGAGGAGAACAAACAGGCTGGTGACCACTGCTTTTCTCATTTGATCTCCCAGAAGAGAATTTCAGACGACCCTGCAAGATCGGGGTACCCGAAGTTGGTTCCTGGGAATAGCGAGCTGACTCCGATATAGCGACCAATCGTAGACAAAGTGGATGCTCCAGCGGCGGTCAATCTGGAGCCATTCCAGAGATCGATGTGGTCCCCCGACCGATTGGCCGAGCTTTCTCCGCTGCGTGTCCAATAGTTCGCAAAGAATACGATTCCGGTGCGGCCTTTCACCTTGGTCTGCCAGTCCTTTCCCGTGACCGCCTCAGGCTTGGTTGGCAGGCCACAGAAGGGCATGGTCTTCAACCATGTGGCCAGTTCCTCGGCGCGTAGCGCCCGCTTTCTTGCCATTGATGCGTGTAACACCTTTGCCATTGAACGACTTCATTTCGACGCCAACGCCGTGAATAGTCACGCTCACTTTGATGGCGCACTGATCTGAATACAGGAGGTTGCCTTTCTTGGCGGTGACATTGCCGTTCTTGTCTTTGATGTCTTCCTTTTGCCGTTCTTGCGATGGGAGTTCGCTTGGGTAGTTCTTCCACAGGTCATCGAACGTGACCGCTTCGATGGTGATCTTGCAGATGGAGCCCTTCTCGCTGTTCGTCCGAACGACCGCGCTCTGTACGAGTTTGGTCATGCGATTGGATTTTTGTGCCGCGGATCGTATGGAAGCTACGCTGACGAGGCAAGCGCTCAACCCAGAAGATGACCACCCTGTGTCCACCTCTGGGATGACACCGCCCGGGCGCCCCGGCGCGCACACTCGCTGCAAGGAGACACACCATGGCACTCTCACGCCGCACCCTGCTCGCCGCCAGCCTCTTGCTCGCCGCACCTTCCACTCTTGTGTTCGCGCAGGCCTACCCCGATCGCCCGGTGAAGCTGACCGTGGGCTTCCCGCCCGGCACAGGGCCCGACGTGGTGACCCGCCTGCTGGGGCAAAGGCTCGAGGGCAGCCTCAAACAAGCGGTGGTGATCGACAACCGCGCCGGTGCCGGCGGCCAGATCGCCACCCAGGCGGTGGCCAAGAGCCCGGCCGATGGCTACTCGCTGCTGCTGGGCGAAGTGGGCTCGATCAGCATCGCACCCGCCGCTTTCAGCAAGCTGCCGTATGACCCGGCCAAGGAGCTGGTGGTGGTGGCCGAGGTGGTGCGCTCCGACTTCTTGCTGGTGGTGCCGGTGCAGTCGCCCCACAAGACCGTGGCCGACTTCGTGAAGGCCGGCCAGGCCAACAAGGACCGCGTCAACTTCGCCACGTTTGGCGCCGGCACACCGGGCCACTTTGGCGCCGAAATGCTGGCCGAACAAGGGGGCTTCAAGGTCGAGCCCATTCACTATCGCGCCACCGGTGACGCGCTGACCGCCATCGTGGCCGGCGATGTGCAGGGCGCGTTTGTCTCCACCGCACTCGGCTCGGCGCAAATCAAGGCCGGCAAGATGCGCGCGCTCGCCACCACGGCCGCCGCCCGCTCGCCGCTGCTGCCCGAGGTGCCCACCTTCTCCGAAGCGGCGATGCCGAAAGTCGACTTCTCGGCCTGGTTCGCGGTGTTGGCGCCGGCTGGCACACCCAACGCCGTGCTCGACACATTGAACAAGCAGATCGTGGCCGCCGTGCAATCGGCCGAGGTCAAACAAAAGCTCGTCGACGCGGGCTTCACCGTGACTGGCACCTCGCGTGCCGACGCTGAAAAGATGGTCAAGGCCGAAACGCTGCGCTGGGCGACCGTGGTGAAAGCAACTGGTTTCAAGGGTGACTGAATCGTGGACTATGCTGCTGCCACACCCACCCAGGAGTCTTGCCGATGAAGCGCTTCCACACCCCCCTCGCCGTCTTCACCATCGCGCTGGGCAGCGCCGCCTTGCCAGCGCTGGGGGCTTCGTCTGCCGCCTCGTCGGCCTCGGAGGGCGCGTCGGCGTCGGTCGGCAGTGTGTCCACCTCGTTCGAGACCTCGAGCGACAGCTCTTCCAAGAAAGACAAGACCGCCTCCGGTGACTACAAGGTCATCGAAGTGGCCGAAGTGGCCGAGCGGCCCGGCACCCTGCGCATGAAGCTGCAGCCGGTGGCCCAGGCGGAAGACGCAGACAACAGTTTCTTCCTCTACGTGCCCGCACAGACGCTGGCACAAAGCCAGGTGGCTGCCGGGCAGATCGTGGCGGCACGCCAGCGCCCCTATGGCGTGGAGTTCGCCAAAGGTGACACCGGCAAGGCGTTCTTCCTGGTGCTGCACGACGCCTGGCACCGCGAGCTTCAGTCCAACGCCGTGGTGCTTTGAGGCGGGGCTGGCGCGGCGCGGCCGCGCTGCTGCTCGGGCTGTTCGTTGTTTCAGCCAGCAGCCACGCCGCCAGCCTGCGTTTTTGCGACCGCCCGCTCGCGCTGAACGCAGCGCAAAAAGACAAACTCTTCCGCCTGGGCGGCGTCATCAAGGCCGAGCTCGAAGCCAGTGGTCAGGCGGTCGCGCTCATGTCACGCTCGGGGCTCGACCTGAGCCGCTTCGGCCAGCGTTACTCACACGCCGGCTTCAGCCTTAAGCACAGCCCCGACACACCCTGGGCCATTCGCCAGCTCTACTACGCCTGCGACGAAAAGCGCCCGCGCATCTACGACCAGGGCGTCTCGGGTTTTCTGCTCGGCACCGAAGACCCGGCCATTGGGTATGTGTCGGTGGTGTTCATGCCCGCTGCGCAGTCCGAGCGGCTGGAGCACGCCGCACGCGACAACCGCCAGGCCCTGTCACTGCTCGGCGCGACCTACAGCGCGAACGCCTATGCCTTCAGCCTGCAGTACCAGAACTGCAACCAGTGGGTGGCCGAGATGCTGGCTGCCGCGTGGGCCGCTTTGCCCGTCGACGACAGCGCGCGCGCGCAAGCCCAGCGCTGGTTGCAAGACAAGGGCTACGCGCCCAGCCTGATCGACGTGGGCGACCGCATCCTGATGTGGTTGGCGAGCTTCATGCCCTGGCTGCACAGCGACGACCACCCGAGCGAGAACCTGCGCCAGGCGCACTACCGCATCAGCATGCCGGCTTCGATCGAGAGCTTCGTGCAACAGACCGTGCCCGGCGCCACACGCGTGGAGTTTTGCCACACCGACCAACACATCGTGATCCACCGCGGCTGGACGCCGATTGCCGAGGGCTGCGTGCCTGGCGAGCAAGACACGGTGCTCGCATTGGACTGAGATCTACTTCGCGGTCGGCATCACAAATTCGGCGCCCTTGGCGATGCTCGCCGGCCAGCGCTGCATCACGCTCTTTTGTTTGGTGAAGAAGCGCACGCCCTCTTCGCCGTAGGCATGCGTGTCGCCGAAGAGGCTCTTCTTCCAGCCGCCGAAGCCGTGCCACGCCATCGGCACGGGAATCGGCACGTTGATGCCCACCATGCCGACCTGAATGCGCCGCGCAAACTCACGCGCCACGTTGCCATCGCTGGTGAAGCAGGCCACGCCGTTGCCGAACTCGTGTGCGTTGACAAGGTTCACCGCCGCAGCAAAGTCGGGCACGCGCACCACCGCGAGCACCGGGCCGAAAATCTCTTCCTTGTAGATCTTCATCTCGGGCGTGACGTGATCGAACAGCGTGCCACCGAGCCAGAAGCCACCCTCGTGGCCTGCAACGGTGTGGCCCCGGCCGTCGACCACCAGCTGCGCGCCTTCGCTCACGCCGTGTTCGATGTAGCCGCTGATGCGGTCCAGCGCCTGGCGCGTGACGATCGGGCCCATCTCGGCGTCGAGCTCCATGCCGTTCTTGATTTTCAGTGTCTTGGCGCGCGCCGCGAGCGCGGGCACCAACTGGTCGGCCACGTCGCCCACCGCCACCGCCACGCTGATCGCCATGCAGCGCTCGCCGGCCGAGCCGTAGCCGGCGCCGATGAGTGCGTCGACCGTCTGCTCCAGGTCGGCGTCGGGCATCACCACCATGTGGTTCTTGGCGCCGCCGAGCGCTTGCACGCGCTTGCCGTGTCTGGCGCCGGTTTCGTAGATTTTCTGCGCGAT
>JACMKJ010000526.1 GCA_014380155.1 Rhizobacter sp.
CACCCACGCTGGCCTGACGCGCCGGCGCGTCGTCTCGCGCCCCTCCCCCATCTTCGGCAGCCGCCGCGCGACACGCGCGCGCCGCCGCATTGAGCCCATGCCGTGCGCACGGCTCTCACTTCCCGTATCCGAGAGACCTCTCATGCCATCCCACACTTCATTGCGCCGCGCGGCGCTGGCCAGCGCCATCGGCGTGGCCTTCTCTTCCCTGGCGCAAGCCCAGGCCCTCAGCACCACCCTGCCCCCCGTCGTCGTCACCGGCAACCCCTTCGGCAGCCGCGACATCGCCACGCCGGTGAGCGTGCTCACCGGCGACGAGCTCACGCTGCGCCGCGGCAGCTCGCTAGGCGACACCTTGAACAGCACACCCGGCGTGTCGTCCAGCTACTTCGGGCCCAACGCCAACCGGCCGGTCATCCGCGGGCTCGACGGCGACCGCGTGCGCGTGCTCAGTAATGCCGGTGCGTCGCTCGATGCCTCCAGCCTGAGCTTCGACCACGCCGTGCCCATCGACCCGCTGTTCATCGAGCGGCTCGAAGTGCTGCGCGGCCCGGGCGCGCTCTTGTACGGCGGCAGCGCGGTGGGCGGCGTGGTCAATGCGCTCGACAACCGCATTCCGCGCGAACGCATGAGCGGCGTCTCGGGTGTTGTCGAGGCCCGCCTGGGCGGCGCGCAAAGCGAACGTGGGGGCGCTGCGCTGGTCGAGGCGGGCAACGGGCAGTTCGTGCTGCATGCCGACGTCTTTGGCCGCAACACCAAAGACCTGCGCGTGCCCACCCACACGCCGCTGGAAGACGGTTCGCCACTGCCCGAGACCGACCGCGTGCGCAACTCGGCCAGCCGCACCCACGGCGGTGCGCTCGGCGGCTCGGTCTTCTTCGACCGGGGCTACCTGGGTGTGTCGGTCGACACCTACGACAGCCGCTACGGCGTGGTGGTTGAGCCCGACGTCACCATCCAGATGAAGCGCGACCACGTCGGCCTGGCGGGTGAAGTGAGCTTCAGCGACGCCCCGCTGCTCGGCCTGAAGGCACAACTCAATCACACCCGCTACGAGCATCAAGAGATCGAGGGCACCGGCGAGATCGGCACCACCTTCAAGACCTCGGGCGACGAGATTCGCATCGAAGCCCGACACGCGCCTCTCGGCCCGCTGCGCGGCATGTTCGGTGTGCAGCTCGAAGACTTCGACTTCTCGGCGCTGGGCGAAGAAGCCTTCGTGCCCAGCACCCGCACCCGCAAGCACGCGCTGTTCGCGCTGGAAGAGCTGCCGTGGGTGGGAGGCACTCTCTCAGCGGGGCTGCGGCTGGAGCGCAACAAGGTCAGCTCGGAAGGCGATGTCGACCCGCTCGACGCCCAGTTCGGCCCCGCCACCGAGCGCAGCTTCTCGCTGCGCAGCGCCTCGCTGTCGAACGTGTTCAAGCTGTCGCCGCAATGGTCGTTGTCAGGGGCACTCAGCTTCAGCGAACGTGCACCAACCTCGTTCGAGCTGTACGCCAACGGCGTGCACGCAGCGACCAGTGCCTATGAGCGTGGCGACACCACGCTCGCCGCCGAACGCGGCAACAACCTCGACGTGGCGCTCGAATGGAAAGAAGGCGCCAACCTGCTGCGCATCGGCGCCTTCCACGCGCGCTTCTCTCGCTTCATCGCACTGGAGGCCACCGGCAACGACGTGACGGTCGACGGCGAAGATTTCCCCGAGTACGAGTTCCGCTCGGTGCGGGCCCGCATGAACGGCATCGAGATCAACGGCAAACAGCGCTTGGTCGATGGCCCGGTGGCGCTCGACCTGTCAGGCAAGCTCGACCTCACCCGCGGCAACAACCTCGACACCGGCGAGCCGCTGCCACGCGTGGCGCCATTGCGTGCCCTGCTGGGCCTGGATGCGAGCCACGGCCTGTGGGGCGGGCGCATCGAGCTCGACCATGCGGCGCGGCAAACCCGCGTGCCCGCCACCGACACGCCCACGGCGAGCTACACGATCATCAACCTGTCGCTCACTCGGCGTTTCACCCTGCAAAGCAGCGACGCACTCTGGTTCCTGCAGCTCACCAACGCCGGCAACGAACTGGCCTACAACGCCGCCAGCATCCAGACCGTGCGTGGGCTGTCGCCGCTGCCGGGGCGGGCCTTGAAGACGGGGCTGCGTGTGAGCTTCTAGACGCTCGCATGCGCTGCGGCGTCAGTTCTTGGGGGCTGGCGCCGCCCCGCTGGCCGGTTGCGGCGGCACGCTGCTGATTTCGACGATCTTGATCTCGTCGCCTTCGAGCACGAGGCGGACGATCTCCAGCGTCTCGACACTGTTGCCACCGCGCCGTGATTGGTCGACGCGCACGGCGTTGCGGCACTCCAGCCGCAGGCTTTGCGATAAGGCATCGGGGCGGCCGTCGTTGCAACGGCGCTCGCCCTGGTATCGCTGGGCGGCCTGCACCGCCCGCGTCACCGATTCCATGTATTCATTACGACCAAGTTCGTGGCGGCCACGCTTGTCCACCAAGAGGGATCTGAAATCCTTGGACAACAACCGACCGGCCGCGACCAGGTCTCGCTCATTCACGGCGGCGTCGAAGCGGCGCAGGGTTTCTTGCGCGCCCGCGCTGCTGAGGTCGCGCGTCTTGACCGGCGCCCATTTGTCGGACGGGGCCTTGCCTTCGCAGGGCCGATCCTGGAACGTCGTCTTGCCGGCCTGGTTGGTGCAGGTCCAGGCCGCCTGGGCGGCCCAAGGCAGGCTGGCCATCAGCACGAGCAGGCTCGCCCGCACGGCGAGGTTGGACAGGTGGGTGTGCTGCATGCTCGGGGCCTCTTCAAGTCATCAACGCTTGCACGCCAGCCGCTTGCCTTCACCACGGCTGATCACCAGCCCCTGGGCGGCAAGTTGTTCGACGGCGAAGACATTGGACTGCCGGCCATCATTGAGCGTCAGCGCGTTTTGCGCCAGCGTGTAGAAGCCGCGAACTGGCTGCCCGTCCGACGTACCCGAATAGGTGCCGTCTTGCACGAAGCTGAGGCTGAGCCCGCTACCAGTGAGCGGGCCCTGGCAGTTCCAGGTTCCGAGCAAGAGGCCCTCACGCGCCTTGTCGGGCGACACGCTCGCTGCGGCCACAGCGGGCTCGTTGGTGGCCACGGCAGCAGCCGGCGCCGCTCTCGCGGGTGACAGTGCCCGAGGCTTCGCAGCGGGCCGCTGGGCCCACCACCAGCCCGCCAGGATCAACACCACCAGACCGAGCACAAGCCAAGGCTTTCTGCCGTAACCGGTGGGCTCGTCATCTTCTTCCAGCACCACAATTTCCGGAGGCGACTCGCGCTGGCGCAGCGAGCTGTTATACAGGGCGCGTCGCCGTGTGCTCGACAGGACGCTGGCCGCTTCTTTCAGCGCCACCTGCTGACCCGCGTCGAGATCGGGGGCAGCCGCCGCGACGTCATAGGCCGCCTTGACCGCCTCCGGCGTCGCATCTGGCGCCACGCCGAGGAGTTCGTACAAGGTCTTCTTGGTCGAAGCACCCGTCGTCATGGTGTGTTCTGGTGTGGCCATGCGTTGCGCGCACCTGCGGTGGAGAGAGGTTTTGAGTCTATGGCAGGTCACCGCCCGCCACACACCGGCTGGCACCGATTCAGAGCCTTTCGTCACCCGCAGGCAACAGGGCACGCAAGCCGGCCTCGTCGATCACCTCCACGCCCAGCTCGCGCGCCTTGTCAAGCTTGCTGCCGGCCTCTTCGCCCGCCACCACGTAGGTGGTCTTCTTCGACACCGAGCCCGAGACCTTGCCGCCGGCGGCTTCGATCATCTCCTTGGCTTCGTCGCGGCTGAGCACGGGCAAGGTGCCGGTTAGCACAAAGGTCTTGCCGGCCAGCGGCTTCGGGCTCAGGTCGCCTTCGCCGTCGTGTTCGGGCCAATGGATGCCGGCGGCGCGCAGCTGTTCGACAACCTCGCGGTTGTGTGGCTGCTCGAAGAAAGTGCGGATGCTTTGCGCCACGATCGGGCCCACGTCGTTCACTTCGAGCAGCTGCTCGGTGCTCGCGTCCATGATGCGATCAAGCGAGCCAAAATGTTTGGCCAGGTCCTTGGCGGTGGTCTCGCCGATCTGGCGGATGCCGAGCGAATACAAAAAACGCGCGAGCGTCGTGCGCTTGCTTTTTTCCAGACCGGCGAGCAGGTTTTGCGCGCTCTTCTCGCCCATGCGGTCGAGGGTGCTGAGGCTGGCGAGCCCGAGCTTGTAGAGGTCGGGCAGGCTGTGCACCACCTGCGCTTCGATCAGCTGGTCGACCAGCTTGTCGCCCAGGCCTTCGACGTCCATCGCGCGCCGGCCGGCGTAGTGCAGGATGGCCTGCTTGCGCTGCGCCGGGCAGAACAACCCTCCGCTGCAGCGCCAGTCGGCACCACCCTCTTCGCGTGCGATGCCGCTTCCGCAGACCGGGCATTTGCCGCCGAGGCGCTGATACAGGTCGAAGGGCTCGCCCACGTCGGCCGCGCGCTTTTCCAGCACCACGCTCACCACCTCGGGAATGACGTCGCCCGCACGACGCACGACCACCGTGTCACCGATGCGCACGTCCTTGCGACGGGTTTCGTCTTCGTTGTGCAGCGTGGCGTTGCTCACCGTCGTGCCACCCACGAACACCGGCTCCAGCTTGGCCACCGG
>JACMKJ010000009.1 GCA_014380155.1 Rhizobacter sp.
ACCCTCGAAACGCACCCCCATGCCGATCTTCAGGAACACGTTGACGATGCCGGTGTCCTGGCAGATCGGGCGCTTGCCTTCGGCGCACATCTTCGAGTTGGTGAGGATCTGCGCGATCGCGTCCTTGGCTGCCGGGCTTTGCTCGCTGGCGTAGGCGCGTGCGAGATGGGCAATATAGTCGGCAGGGTGGTAGTAGCTGATGTACTGCAGGGCTGCGGCGACGCTCTCGACGAGGTCGGCGTGACGGATGGTGGTCATGGGCGGGCTCTCTCAGGCGGGAAGCCACAATTTTACTCAAGGGGGGTGGGCGTGGTGAGTGACGCGTTTCGTCGTTTCTTTGCAGCAGAGTCCGCTGGCGGCATCGTCCTGGCACTGGCCACCATCCTGGCGCTCGCGATCAGCAACTCGCCCTGGGGCGCCGACTACGAGGCATTTCGCAACATCCCTGGTGAGGTGCGTATCGGCCACGAGTGGCTGGTGCTGTCGAAGCCCTTGATCCTGTGGGTCAACGACCTCTGGATGGCGGTGTTCTTCTTGCTGGTGGGGCTGGAGATCAAGCGCGAGCTGATTGCCGGCGAGCTGGCGAGCCCGCGCCAGGCCTTGCTGCCCGCAGGCGCTGCCTTCGGCGGCATGGTGGTGCCGGCCGGCATCTATGCCCTGTTCAATATGAACGACCCGGTGGCCTTGCGCGGCTGGGCCATTCCCGCGGCGACCGACATCGCCTTTGCGCTGGGCATCTTGATGCTGCTGGGCTCGCGTGTGCCGGCGTCGTTGAAGATTTTCCTCACGGCCGTGGCCATCATCGACGACCTGGGTGCCATCGTCGTCATCGCTTTTTTCTACACCGCCAACCTCTCCTTGCCGATGCTGGCCGCGGCGGGTGTGGGCCTGGTGGCCTTGTTCGCGCTCAACCGACTTCGGGTGATGAGCGTGCTGCCCTACCTGTTCGTGGGCGCCATCATCTGGGTCTGCGTGCTGAAGTCGGGTGTGCATGCCACGCTGGCGGGTGTGGCCACGGCATTCGCGATTCCTTTGCGAGGTGTCGCAGACGACGAGCACTCGCCGCTCGAGATGCTGGAACACGCGCTCCACCCCTGGGTGGCGTTTCTGGTGCTGCCGATGTTTGCCTTCGCCAACGCCGGCGTGTCGCTTCAAGGCATGACGGTTCAGACGCTCGCGCAGGCCGTACCGCTGGGCATTGCAGCTGGCCTGGTGCTGGGCAAGGCGATCGGTGTTTTTGGCACGTCGTGGCTGCTGACGCGGCTGGCCGGCGTCGAGCTGCCGGACGGGGCCAACCGCTGGCAGTTTTTTGGGGTGTGCGTGTTGTGCGGCGTCGGCTTCACGATGAGCCTTTTCATCGGGGGACTTGCCTTCGACGGACAAGGCCCTGGCTACGACACGCAGGTCAAGATCGGCGTGCTGGGCGGCTCACTCATCGCCGGCGTGCTGGGCACGGTGATCTTGTTGCGTGCCGAGCGGCGCGGCCCGTCGCGCCGCCGCCAGCAGCACCAGCCGTCGCGGTTTCAGTGACTGGGCGCGTGGCTGCTGGTCAGGATCTTGTCGGTCCAGGCGATGGCCAAGGCCGAGAACAGGAAGGCCACGTGAATCAGCGTTTGCGCGATCAGCACCCGGTCGGTCAGCGCACCCGCATTGATGAAGGTCTTGAGCAGGTGAATCGATGAGATGCCGATGATGGCCGTGGCGAGCTTCACCTTCAGCACAGACGCGTTGACGTGGCTCAGCCACTCGGGCTGGTCGGGGTGACCGTCCAGGTCCATGCGCGAGACGAAGGTTTCGTAGCCGCCCACGATCACCATGATGAGCAGGTTGGAGATCATCACCACGTCGATCAGGCCCAGCACCACCAGCATGATGATGGTTTCGGTGAGCTTGGTTCCTTTGGCGGCGTCGCCGGTCACCCCCACGGCACTGAAGATCGCCTGCATGGCGGTCTGGTCGCCAAAGGCGGCCTCGATCAGGTGAACCAGCTCGACCCAGAAGTGAAAGACGTAGACGCATTGCGCCAGGATCAGACCCACATAAAGTGGCACCTGAAGCCATCGGCTGGCAAAAATCAGCGCGGGCAGGGGCCGCATCTTGCGGGCAACAGGGTCAGGTAGCGAGGCCATGGCGGCTTTCAGGGATTGTCCGGATGCTGCGGATTTTAGTTGCCTCACCATATGACAGGCACGCCGCGTGCGAGCAAAGTCGTGCGTCGAGTAAGCCGTTCGTAAGAGCCCCCGCTTATGGTGCAGCCGAGTGCCCACAATCGAGCTCAGGAGACTTTTGATGACCGACCACGCCACCAAGTTGTATGCCCCGCCCGCCGCCCTGGCCGAGAAGGCCCATGTCTCCAGCATGGCGGCGTATGACAAGCTTTGCGCAGAAGCCGAGGCCGACTACGAGGGCTATTGGGCCCGCCTGGCGCGCGAGTTCGTGAGCTGGAAGAAGCCCTTCACCCAGGTGCTCAACAGCAGCGAGGCTCCGTTCTTCAAGTGGTTCGAAGACGGCACGCTGAACGCCTCGTACAACTGCCTCGACAAGCAGGTCGAGGCCGGTCTGGGCAACAAGGTCGCCATCATCTTCGAGGCCGATGACGGCCAGGTCACGCGCGTGACCTACAGCGAGCTGCTCGCCAAGACCTGCCGCATGGCCAATGCGCTGAAGGCGCAGGGCGTGAAAAAGGGCGATCGGGTCGTCATCTACATGTCGATGTCGGTCGAGGGCGTGGTGGCCATGCAGGCCTGTGCGCGCATTGGCGCCACCCACTCGGTAGTGTTCGGTGGCTTCTCGGCGCAAAGCCTGCGCGACCGCATTGAAGACGCCGGCGCGGTGATGGTGATCACGGCCGACGAACAACTGCGTGGCGGCAAACAGCTGCCATTGAAAGCCATCGTCGACGAAGCCATCGGCCTGGGTGGCTGCGACAGCATCAAGAGCGTGATCGTCTACAAGCGCACCGGCGGCAAGGTTGGCTGGAGTGCGCGCGACCAGTGGATGCACGAGCTGGTGGCGGCACAGGCCGAAAACTGCGAACCCGAGTGGGTCGGCGCCGAGCACCCGCTGTTCCTGCTCTACACCTCGGGCTCCACCGGCAAGCCCAAGGGTGTACAGCACGCAACAGGCGGCTACCTGCTGCACGCCGCGCTCACCACCAAGTGGACGTTTGACCTCAAGCCCGACGACATCTTCTGGTGCACCGCCGACATCGGCTGGGTCACCGGCCACACCTACATCGCCTATGGCCCGCTGGCGCTGGGTGGCACCGAGATCGTGTTCGAAGGTGTACCCACCTACCCCGACGCCGGCCGCTTCTGGAAGACGATCCAGGATCACAAGGTCAGCATCTTCTACACCGCCCCCACGGCCATCCGCTCGCTCATCAAGGCGGCCGAGAGCAACGAGGCGGTGCACCCCAAGCGATACGACCTCTCCAGCTTGCGCATCCTGGGTTCGGTGGGCGAGCCCATCAACCCTGCCGCCTGGGAGTGGTACCACCTGCACATCGGCGGCGGCCGCTGCCCCATCGTCGACACCTTCTGGCAGACCGAGACCGGTGGCCACGTCATCACACCGCTGCCAGGTGCCACGCCGCTGGTGCCGGGCTCATGCACGCTGCCCTTCCCGGGCATCATGGCCGCGGTGGTCGATGAAACGGGCAAGGACGTGCCCAACGGGCAGGGCGGCATCCTGGTGATCAAGAAGCCCTGGCCCTCGATGATCCGCACCATCTACGGCGACCCGGAGCGCTTCAAGAAGAGCTATTACCCAGAAGATTTCAAGGGCAAGTACTACCTGGCCGGCGACGGGGCCATTCGCGAAGAGAAGACTGGTTACTTCACCATCACCGGGCGGATCGACGACGTGCTCAACGTCAGCGGCCACCGCATGGGTACGATGGAAATCGAGTCGGCCCTGGTGTCATGCACCGACCTCGTGGCTGAAGCGGCGGTGGTGGGTCGCCCCGACGACACCACGGGTGAGGCGATCTGCGCTTTCGTGGTGCTCAAGCGCCCGCGCCCTTCGGGCGACGAGGCCAAGGCCATCGCCAAACAACTGCGCGACTGGGTGGGCAAGGAGATCGGCCCGATCGCGAAGCCAAAAGACATTCGTTTTGGCGACAACCTGCCCAAGACGCGCAGCGGCAAGATCATGCGACGCTTGTTGCGCTCGGTGGCCAAGGGCGAGGCCGTCACGCAGGACACATCGACCCTGGAGAACCCCGCGATCCTCGAGCAGTTGGGGCAGGCTTACTGAGCCTGGCGCTCCAATGAAAAAGGCCCCGCATGCGGGGCCTTTTTGCGTCAGGCAAGAAGCGAATCACTTCTTCTGGGTCAAGATCCACTGAACCAGTTGTTTGGCTTCGGCATCGCTCACCGCAGTGTTGGCCGGCATGGGAACCGGGCCCCAAACGCCGGCACCGCCCTTGACGACCTTGACTGCCAGCTTGTCGACGGCGTCTTTCTGGCCAGCGTACTTGGCGGCCACGTCTGTGTAGGCGGGGCCGACGAGTTTCTTGTCGACGGCGTGGCAGGCCATGCAGTTCTTCTTCTGGGCAAGATCAGCATTGGCAAAAGCCGGGCCAGCAACCAAAGCAGATGCGGCAAAAATCAGTGAAAGCAGAGACTTCATGGTTTCCTTTCGGTGCCAGAGACAGAAGGTGATTTACATTTCCAGCACTTGCCGGACTCAACGCATTGTACGGATGCTCGGTTGACGTCGATCTGATGGAGAACTATCCCGATTCGGGGCCTGGACCATGTACTTTGTCATTCTTGGCGTGTTGCTGCTGATCATGAAAGCGACCGACTACGGCCCCGTGGCCCTGTGGTCGTGGCTGGCGGTGTTGTGGCCCTTCGTCGCCGCAGTGGTGTGGTGGGCTTGGGCCGACAGCACCGGCTACACGAAACGCCGCGAGATGGACAAGATGGACAAGCGTGTTGCCAAGCGCCGCGAAGAGAACCTCGCCAACCTGGGCATGGACGTCAAAGGGCGCCGCGGCAAAGCCAAGAAATAAAGCCCTTGTTGCGAAGCGGCAAACAAAAAAGCGGCCCGCAGGCCGCTTTTTTCATGCCGGAGTCCCGCTCACCCCTCATTCGAACTTGTCGAGCACCGCACCCGCGCTCGCACTGGAGGCATTGCGCATGAACTTGGCCAGCACACCACGGGTGTAGCGCGGTGCAGGGGCCTTCCACGCCGCCCGGCGTTTGGCCAGATCGTCATCGCTCACGTGGAGTTGCAGCGTCAGCGTGTGCGCGTCGATGGTGATGGCGTCACCTTCTTGCACCAGTGCGATGTTGCCGCCGGCATAGGCCTCGGGCGCCACGTGGCCGACCACCATGCCCCAGGTGCCGCCCGAGAAACGGCCGTCGGTGATCAGGCCCACTGACTCGCCCAGGCCCTGGCCGATCAAGGCACCCGTGGGCGCCAGCATCTCGGGCATGCCGGGGCCGCCCTTGGGGCCGAGGTAGCGCAACACCATCACGTCGCCTGCTTTGATCTTCTGCGCCATGATGGCCGCCAGCGCCGATTGTTCGTCGTCGAACACGCGCGCCGGGCCGGTGATCACCGGGTTCTTGAGGCCAGTGATCTTGGCCACGCAGCCTTCAGGCGAGAGGTTGCCTTTCAGGATGGCGAGGTGGCCTTCGGCGTACATCGGGTTGCCGATCGGGCGGATCACGTCTTGGTCCGCGCGCGGTGCGTCGGGCACGGCGGCGAGGTTTTCAGCCACCGTCTTGCCGGTGATCGTCATGCAATCGCCGTGGATCAACCCGGCCTTCAACAGCGTCTTCATCACCTGCGGAATGCCGCCGGCCCGGTGCAGGTCGACCGCGAGGTATTTGCCCGAGGGCTTCAGGTCGCACAAGACCGGGATCTTGCGGCGCACACGCTCGAAGTCGTCGATGCTCCACTCGACTTCGGCCGCATGGGCGATGGCCAGGAAGTGCAGCACCGCATTGGTCGAGCCGCCGGTGGCCATGATCACCGCCACAGCGTTCTCGATCGATCGGCGGG
>JACMKJ010000052.1 GCA_014380155.1 Rhizobacter sp.
CTCCTTGGCCGTCTCGGCCTTGTTCAAGCCCTGCAGCCCGCCGTAGTGGCGCTCGTTCAGGCGCCAGTGGTGCACCACCGGCAGCCAGGTGCGGTCCATCTGGTCGAGTGTGTGCCAGAGCGTCCAGATCGCGCGCTTGAGCACCGAGGTGTAGGCCACGTCGAAGTCATAGCCAGCCGCCTTGAGCACTCGCCCGGCCTCCTGGGCTTGCGCCACGCCGGTGGGGGTGAGTTCCACATCGACCCAGCCAGTGAAGCGGTTTTCGAGATTCCAGGTCGATTCGCCGTGGCGAATGAGCACAAGTTTGTACATGGCAAAGGTGCGCACAAGGCACACGGCAATCGGGGGAAGGGCCGAATTCTATAATTCGCCTTTGCCTCCAACACCCTGGGCCTCCTTGTGAAATTCTTAGTCGACAACTGGTATCTGATCGTGATGGCCCTGGTTTCGGGTGGCTTGCTGCTGTGGCCCCGCATTCGCGCAGGCTCCGGGTCGGGCGCGGTGAGCACCGCCGAAGCGGTGCAGCTGATCAACCGCGAACGCGCCGTGCTGATCGATGTGAGCGAGGCCCCGGACTACGCCGCAGGCCATGCGATCGGCGCCAAGAGCGTGCCCTTGAGTGGCCTGGAAGCCAGCACCGACCTGCCCAAGAACAAGGCCTTGCCGCTGGTGGTGGTGTGTGCCACCGGCTCACGCGCTTCGCGCGCCGTGGGTATCCTGCACAAGCTGGGGTTTGCCAATGCGCGGCCCCTGGCCGGCGGCCTGAAGGCTTGGCGCGAAGCCAACCTGCCGGTCGAAAAGTCAGCCTGAGCGGAGGCCAGTCATGCAGGCGGTGAAGATGTACACCACCCAGGTGTGCCCGTTTTGTCAGCGAGCCAAGATGCTGCTCCAGCAGCGTGGGGTAGCGCAGATCGACGAAGTGCGTGTGGATCTTGACCCGTCGCAGCGCGACACCATGGTCCAGATCACCGGGCGGCGCACGGTGCCGCAGATCTTCATCGGCAGCACCCATGTGGGCGGTTGCGACGACCTGATGGCGCTCGATCAACGCGGTGGTCTGATGCCGCTGCTGCAGGGCGCCTGAGCCGTCACATTGCCTCGGACATAATCCAGCCGCCCGCAGGTGCGGGCTTTTTGTTTTCACTCATTCCCAGCGAGATCACCATGGCCGACGACAACACCACTCCCGTGTTCCAGATTCAACGCGTGTACCTGAAGGACTTGTCGCTCGAGCAACCGAACTCGCCGCAGATCCTGCTCGAGCAGGCCCAGCCGCAGGTCGACATCAACCTGGCTCTGGCGGCCAACCCGGTGACCGACGGCATCTACGAAGTCAGCGTGACCGCCACCGTCACCACCACCGTGGCCGACAAGACGCTGTTCCTGGTCGAGGCCAAGCAAGCCGGCATATTCGAGATCCGCAACATTCCCGATGACCAGATGCAGCCCATCATCGGCATCGCCTGCCCGCAGATCATTTACCCCTACTTGCGCGCCATCGTCTCCGACGTGTGCACACGCGCCGGCTTCCCGCCGGTGGTGCTGGCCGAGGTGAATTTCCAGGCCATGTACGAGGCGCAGCAACAGCAGCAAGCGGCCGCCGGCAACGGTGCTCAGCCCAGCATCAACTGACCACTGACAGGCACCGATGAACCTGACGGTGCTTGGGGTCGGCGCCTGGGGCACGGCGCTGGCGGCCAGCACAGTCGCTCGCCACCCCACGCTGCTGTGGGCGCGCGACGCGCAGCAGTGCCGGCAACTGCAGGCTGCGCGTGAAAACCGGCGCTACCTGCCCGGCGTGCCTCTCCCCGAGAGTTTGCGCATCACGGACGATTTCGATGCGGCTGTGGCGCATGCCCAAGACGGCCTGATCGTCATTGCCACCCCGATGGCGGGGCTGCAAGAGATGCTCGAGCGCCTGCCGGCCACCGCGACCGGTGTGCTGTGGTTGTGCAAGGGCTTCCAGGAAGGCAGCGGCCTGCTCGGCCATGAGGTGGCTCGTGCGGTGCGACCCGGGGCGGCGAACGTCGGCATCTTGTCCGGCCCGAGCTTTGCGCTCGAGGTCGCGCGTGGCCAGCCGGCAGCGCTGGTGGTGGCAAGTACCGACGAAGCCTTGTGCCTGCGGGCCGTCGAGGCCTTCCACAGCGACAACCTGCGCATCTACGCGTCCAGCGACCCAGTGGGTGTTGAAGTGGGCGGTGCCGTGAAAAACGTGATGGCCAGTGCCACCGGCATCGCCGATGGGCTGCAGCTGGGGCTCAACGCCCGCGCGGCGCTCATCACCCGCGGCTTGGCCGAGATGACGCGCCTGGGTGTGGCACTCGGCGCACGTGCTGAAACCTTCATGGGGCTCAGCGGCCTGGGCGATCTGGTTCTCACCGCCACCGGTGACCTGTCGCGCAACCGCAAGGTGGGGCTTTTGCTCGCGCAAGGCCTGCCGCTCGCGCAAATCTTGCAAGACCTCGGTCACGTGGCCGAAGGAGTGGCCTGCGCCGCGACCGTGCTCGACCGTGCGCAAACTTGTGGTGTCGACATGCCGATCACCGAAGCCGTGGTGCGCGTGCTCGAAGGCCGAATCAGCCCGGTGCGGGCGATCCATGAACTGATGTCGCGTGACGCGCGGCGAGAGCACTGAAACGGCTCAGGCGCCGCCGCGGTAGCCGTTCTGTCGCCAGGCTTCGAACACCGCCACCGCCACCGCATTGCTGAGGTTGAGGCTGCGCTGCTCAGCCCGCATCGGCAGGCGCACACGCTGCGAGGTATGAATGCTGTCGCGCAGGTCGGCGGGCACGCCGGAGGTTTCCGAGCCGAACACCAACCAGTCGCCGGGTTGCCAGCTGACGCTTGAAAACGCCTGGCTGCCGCGGGTGGTGAACACAAACAAGCGCCTGAGGTCGGGCTGGGCCGAGTCGATGAATGTGCCCCACGATGCATGGCGTTGCACACTCGCGTACTCGTGGTAGTCGAGCCCGGCGCGGCGCAGCAGGCGGTCGTCCATCGAAAAGCCCAGCGGCTCGATCAGGTGCAAGGCGCAGCCGGTGTTGGCCGCCAGGCGGATCACATTGCCGGTGTTGGGCGGGATCTCGGGTTGAACCAGGACGATGTTGAACATGAGGGCGCGATTGTCATGCCAGTCACGCGGGCCGGGGTGTGCGTGCCAATGCCCACGCCTCGACGCGTGACGCGCCCGCCTGCTTGAGTACCCGGGCGATCTCGCCGAAGGTGGCACCGGTGGTCATCACGTCGTCGACCACGGCCACCGAGAGGCCGTTCAGCTCGGCGCGCCGCAGCGGCTCCACCGCGAACACACCGCGCACATTGGCCGCACGCTCTTCGGGTGGCAGGGCCAGCTGGTGCAGGCTGTCTTTCACGCGCAGAAGCAATTGAGCGTCGGATCGAATCGTGAGCGCCCGCCCGAGCCTGCGAGTCAGCTCCCAGGCCTGGTTGAAACCACGTTCGCGCAGCCGCTCGGCGCTCAGCGGCACGGGCAGCAACAGATCGGGTGCGGGCGTGTCGGCACGCTGCCGTGCCGTTTGCAGCAGTTGCGACAGTGCGGGCGCGAGATCCAGCGCTGCGTGGAACTTGAACTGCGTGATCAACGCCGACCAGGGGTGGGCGTAGTCCACACCGGCCAGCGCGCCATCGAAAGCCGGCGGGTTGACGATGCATGCGCCGCAGGCCAGTACCCCCGGCGACACCCTCGAGGCACAGCGCCCGCAGCGTGAGGCCGGCGACGCAAAACGATGGTGGCAGGCCGCACACACCGCCTGCTCGCCCCAACTGCGGCACACCGCGCACTGGCTGGGTATTTGCTGGAGCAAGCGGGTGAAAAGCACCGCGTCAATATACTGCCGCTCTCCATGAGCGAGCCTTCTGCACCGACGACGCGACACCTCGACGTGATGAACGTGCGGGCCTGCCTGACGCGCCTCGCGCGTGCCGACGAAGCGCCGTGGTTGCATGGTGAAGTAGCGCGCCGCATGGCCGAGCGGCTGAGCATCATTCGCGCCAAACCCGAGGTCGTACTCGACTGGTGGTCGTTCGGCGGCGCAGGCAGCTCGCTGTTGACGCAGGCCTATCCGGCGGCGCGGCACCACGTTGTCGAGCCCACCGAGGCGTTGCAAGCGCGCAGCCGCCAGGCGGCGCATGCGCCTTGGTGGTCGGCCCGGCGCTGGCGCGCAGCCGCTGTACAGGTGATGGCGCCCGACGAGGTGTCGCCCGCCAGCGTGCAGCTGGTGTGGGCCAACATGATGTTGCACGCCTCGGTCGACCCGGCCGTGCTGATGGCCCGCTGGCAGCGCGCCCTCACCGTCGATGGCTTCGTGATGTTTTCCTGCCTTGGCCCCGGCAGCTTGCGCGACTTGCACCAGCTGTACCAGCGCCTGGGCTGGCCGCCCCCCATGGCCGACTTCGTCGACATGCACGACCTGGGCGACATGCTGGTGCGTGCCGGCTTCGCCGACCCGGTGATGGACCAGGAGGTGCTCACCCTCAGCTGGGACAGCCCCCAGGCGCTGCTGCGCGAGCTGCGCAACTTGGGCGCCAACGCCTCACCCGACCGTTTTGCCGGCCTGCGCACGCCGCGCTGGCGCGAGCAGTTGCTGGCCGGGCTCGCGTCGCTGGCGGCACCCGATGGGCGCATCTACCTGCGGTTTGAAGTGGCCTACGGACACGCCTTCAAGGCGGCACCGCGACCGCTCGTGAGCGCCGAAACCACGGTTTCGCTCGACGACATGCGTGCGATGGTGCGCACGAAATCACCCCCGACATGAGCTCGCGGCGGGGGCACGAAAGCCTGCGTTAAACTGGCGGGCTTGAAAAATGCAGGTTCGCCCGGGTGCGTCACCAGGGTGGCGCGCAACCAGCTCGTTGTGAATTTTGATAACTGAAACGACCATGATGAAGACGACGAAATCACTTTGCCGGTCTCTCTGCGAGAGAGTGGCGCAGGTCAGCCTGGTTTTGGGCGCTGCGCTGGCGACCTCGGCTGCCATGGCCGTCAACAACCTGCCGGGCGGCCCGGCCGTGAATCAGCTTGATCTGCACCCGCCGGTGACCAAGATCGCCGCCGAGCAGCAGTACCTTCACAACTTCATGATGATCTTGTGTCTGGTGATCTTCGTCGCCGTGTTCGGCGTCATGTTCTATTCGATCTTCAAGCACCGCAAGTCCAAAGGCCACAAAGCGGCCAACTTCCATGAAAGCGTGAAGGTCGAGATCGCGTGGACGGTGGTGCCCTTCATCATCGTGATCTTCATGGCGCTGCCGGCCACCAAGGTCGTGGTGGCGATGAAAGACACCAGCTCCGCCGACATCACCATCAAGGCCACCGGCATCCAGTGGAAGTGGGGCTACGACTACCTCAAGGGTGAAGGCGAAGGCATCGGCTTCGTGTCCTCGCTCGACCCGACCCATCGCGAGATGTCCGACTCGGGCAAGCCGTCTGGCGACAACTACCTTCTCAAGGTCGACAACCCGCTGGTGGTGCCGGTCGACAAGAAGATCCGCATCATCACCACCGCCAACGACGTGATCCACGCCTTCATGGTGCCGGCCTTCGGCATCAAGCAAGATGCCATCCCCGGCTTCGTGCGCGACACCTGGTTCCGCGCTGAAAAGACCGGCGACTTCTATGGCCAGTGCGCCGAGCTGTGCGGCAAGGAACACGCCTACATGCCGATCCACGTGAAGGTGCTGTCCGCCGAGGATTATTCCAAATGGGTCGATGGGAAGAAGAAAGAAGCGGCTGCCAGGGCGGACGATCCGAACAAGGTCTGGGTGCTGGCCGATCTGGCCGCACGTGGCGAGAAGGTCTATGCCGCCAACTGCGCCGCCTGCCACCAAGCCAGCGGCAAGGGCGCTGGCCCGATCAAGGCGATCGACGGCTCGCCGGTGGTGCTCGATGCCGACAAGTCCAAGCAGATCGCGATTTTGCTGAACGGCCAGAACAACGGCGCCATGCCCGCCTGGAAGCAGTTGAGCGACACCGAGTTGGCCGCCGTCATCACCTACACCAAGAACAACTGGTCGAACAAGACCGGCCAGCTCGTGCAGCCCGCTGAAATTGCAGCCGCACGCAAGTAATTCATATTCCGCGTCAAGAACAAGCGCCCCAAAGGAAGACCCATGAGTGCAGTACTCGACCCCCAAGGCCACGTGGCCGGCCATGGCCATGACGACCATGCCCACGACGACCACCACCCGTACGGCTGGCGCCGCTGGGTGTACGCCACCAACCACAAGGACATCGGTACCTTGTACCTGCTGTTCTCGTTCACCATGCTCATGGTGGGTGGCGTGCTGGCCCTGATGATCCGTGCCGAGCTGTTCCAGCCTGGACTGCAGATCGTCAACCCGCAGCTGTTCAACCAGCTCACCACCATGCATGGCCTGATCATGGTGTTCGGCGCCATCATGCCGGCCTTCGTGGGCTTTGCGAACTGGATGATTCCGCTGCAGATCGGCGCGGCCGACATGGCCTTCGCCCGCATGAACAACCTGAGTTTCTGGCTGCTCATTCCGGCCGGCTTGATGCTCGTGGGTTCCTTCTTCATGCCCGGCGGCGCCCCGGCAGCCGGCTGGACGCTCTACGCACCGCTGACCCTGCAGATGGGTCCCTCGATGGACGCCGGCATCTTCGCGATGCACATCCTCGGCGCCTCGTCGATCATGGGTTCGATCAACATCATCGTGACCATCCTCAACATGCGCGCCCCCGGCATGACGCTGATGAAGATGCCGATGTTCTGCTGGACCTGGCTGATCACCGCCTACCTGCTGATCGCCGTGATGCCGGTGCTGGCCGGCGCCATCACCATGACGCTGACCGACCGTCACTTCGGCACCAGCTTCTTC
>JACMKJ010000527.1 GCA_014380155.1 Rhizobacter sp.
GGCGTGGGATGAAGCAACCCACACCGGCGCCAACGACCCTGGCGTCAGATCGGTGGCGCGGATCTACACCTACTACAAGAAGTTCGACATCGATACCGAAGTCATGGGCGCGAGCTTTCGCAACCTGGGCCAGATCCTGGCGCTGGCCGGTTGCGACCTGCTCACCATCAGCCCCGAGCTGCTGGCGCAGTTGCAGGCGGCCGATGCGCCGCTGGTGCGTGCGCTCGACCCCACGGCCGCGAAGAGTGCGCCGATCCATGCCATCACCTACAACGAAGCCAGCTTCCGCTACGCGCTCAACGAAGACGCCATGGCCACCGAGAAGCTGGCAGAAGGCATACGCGCTTTTGCGGCCGACGCGATCAAGCTCGACAAGATCATCGAGGGCCTGAAGTGAACGCACCGCGCTGCGATCGCACCCAGGCCTGGGCGGCATTGAAGGGCCACTACGAGGCGCATGGCCGCGAGTTCGACCTGCGCGAGGCCTTTGCCCGCGACCCCGGGCGTTTCGGCAGCCTGGCCGTCGAAGCACCCGAGGTGTTTGCCGACCTGTCCAAGAACCTGATCGACATTGCCACCCAGCGCTTCCTGCTCGACATGGCCGCCGAATGCCAGCTCGAAGCCCGGCGCGACGCTCTGTTGCGCGGCGACGTGGCCAACCTCACCGAGGGCCGGGCCGTGCTGCACACCGCGCTGCGGGCGCCGCGTGGCGACGGCCCTTTCAGCACCGAGATCCACGACGTGCTCGACCGCATGCTGGCCTATGCCGAGAGCGTGCGCGACACCGCGCGCAGCGGCATCCGCCACATCGTCAACATCGGCATCGGCGGCAGCGACCTCGGGCCGCAGATGGTGGTGCCGGCGCTCGACGCATTCGCCCACCGCGGGCTCACCTTTCACTTTGTGTCCAACGTCGATGGCCACGACATCACACCGGTGCTGCGTGGCCTGAACCCGGCCGACACGCTGTTCGTGATCGCCAGCAAGACTTTCAAGACGCAAGAGACGCTGGCCAATGCCGAAGTGGCTCGTGCCTGGTTTCTGGCCAACGGCGGCGTGCACATCGACAAGCACTTTGTGGCCACCACCACCAACGTGGCGGCGGCGGCCGAGTTCGGCATCCGCACCACCTTCGGGTTTTGGGATTGGGTGGGCGGGCGTTACTCGCTGTGGTCGGCCATCGGCCTGCCGATCGCGCTGGCCATCGGTGCCGACAACTTCCGCGCCCTGCTCGCCGGCGCCCACGCGATGGACCGCCACTTTGCACACGCGCCCTTGTCGCAGAACCTGCCAGTGCTGCTGGGCCTGCTCGACATCTGGTACCGCAACTTCCACGGGTTTGCGAGTCGCAGCGTCGCGCCCTACCACCAGGGGCTGAAGCGCCTGCCGGCCTACTTGCAGCAGCTGGAGATGGAAAGCAACGGCAAGTGTGTCGACCTCGCTGGCGAGTCGCTGCCCTTTTCCACCTGCCCGGTGGTGTGGGGCGAGCCTGGCACCAATGGCCAGCATGCCTACTTTCAGATGCTGCACCAGGGCACCGAGGTGATCCCGGTCGAGTTCATCCTGGTCAAGCGGCCCACCCATGACCTGCCCGAGCTGCACACGAAATTGCTGGCGAATGGTTTGGCGCAAAGCCAGGCGTTGATGGTGGGCAAAAGCACGGCGCAGGCCTTGAGCGAGACGGCGCCCACCGCGTCAACCCAGCTCGACGCGCAGACCGTGGCGCGGCACCGCAGCTTCCCTGGCAACCGGCCCAGCACCACACTGCTGCTGGACGAGCTCACGCCGCGCAGCCTGGGCGCGCTGATCGCGCTCTACGAACACCGCGTTTTTGTGAGCGGCGCGCTGTGGGGCATCAACAGCTTCGACCAATGGGGCGTGGAGCTGGGCAAGGTCTTGTGCAACGACCTGCTGCCGCGCCTGGGCTCGGGCGACGTGACAGGCCTCGACGGCTCCACCGCCGGCCTGATGCGGCGGCTCAGCGCATGAAGAACATCGTCTTCGACTTCGGCGGGGTGGTGTTCCAGTGGCGCCCGGCGGAGCTGCTGCGTCGCACCTTGCCGCACCGTGTGGTGGACGAGGCGGCGGCCCAGCAACTGGTGCTCGACTTCTTTCAGAACTACCAAGGCGACTGGGGCCGCTTCGACCGCGGCACCATCGAGATACCCGAGCTGGCGCCTTTGATCGCGCAGCGCCTGGGTTTCGAATTGGGTGAGGTGCAGGCGGTGATCGATGCCGTGCCGGGTGAACTTGAGGTGCAGAAAGCCACCGTCGACCTGCTCCACCGTTTGCACGACCGTGGCCACCGCCTGTACTTCCTGTCCAATATGCCCGAGCCTTACGCGGTGCATCTGGAGACTACGCACGCGTTCTTTTCGCGTTTTGTCGACGGAGTGTTCTCTTCGCGCGTCAAGCTGATCAAGCCCGAGCCGGAGATCTTCACCTTGGCCATCGAACGCTTCGGCATCGACCCGGCGCAGACGGTGTTCATCGATGACGTGGCCAAGAACGTCGAGATGGCGCGTGCCCACGGCTGGCACGCGATTCAGTTCATCGACGCCGAACAGGTGGAAGCAGAGCTCGAAGCGCTGGACTGATCAGCCACGGGCGGTGCTAGACCCGCAACCTGCTATGGCGAGGGACGCTCGCCAGCAAGAACTCCATCTGGTCCGCCAGGATCCGGCGCCCGCGCAGGATCATGTCTTCGTGCAGGCTGGGTACATACGGCAGGTACAGCAGCGACATGTTGGCTTCTTCCGGCATGCGGTTGCCCTTGTGGCCGTTGCAGGCGCGGCAGGCGGTGATGCAGTTCATCCAGGTGTCGTGGCCACCGCGCGAGGTCGGCACGATGTGCTCGCGGGTCAGGTCGTCAACATGGAAACGCCCGCCGCAATAAGCGCAGACCAGGCGGTCGCGGTTGAAGAGCTTGGGGTTGGAAAGCGCCGGCGTCTGCCGCCAGGCGCGGCTCGGGACAGCGCCGCGCACCGCGATGATGGGGTGCACCTCGATGCGCGATTGCAAGCCGGTACGGCGCTGCATGCCACCGCGCAGCACGTAAAACGCGTCGCCGAGCGTCCAGGCTACGCCATCACTGGCGTAAAGGACCGCCGCTTCCTTGGCCGAGATCCACGATTGCGGGCGGCCAGAAACATCAAGTTGCAGCACTTCCACGGATCAATCTCCTTGGACGGAGAGTAATCCATTCCGCGCGGTTCGCTCAAGCGTGGCGCGGCGCGCAGCGGCGATGGCGCCACATTGTCATCACTGCATCACAGCTTGAGCGGATAGAGCCCGCGGGTCTGCGCCATCAAGCGGCTGAGGCCGAACAAGGCGTCGATGTGCGGCGTGGCCAGCCCGAGCTTCGTGCTGATCTCGTGCACCGCGCCGATGATCGCGTCGATCTCGAGTGAACGGCCGGCTTCGCTGTCTTGCAGCATCGAGGTCTTGAAGGCGCCGAGCTGGCGCGCGATGGCGTGTCGTTGTTCACCCGTCTGCTGGATCGGGCAGCCCAGTTGCGCGCCGAGGGCGGCGGCTTCGGCCATGGTGCGCAGCATGAAGCCGCTCACCAGCGGGTCGTCGAGGATGCGGTCGGCGGTGGCGCCGGTGAGCGCCGACACCGGGTTCATCGTCATGTTGCCCCACAGCTTGAACCAGATG
Source organism: Rhizobacter sp. (assembly GCA_014380155.1). Taxonomy (GTDB): domain Bacteria; phylum Pseudomonadota; class Gammaproteobacteria; order Burkholderiales; family Burkholderiaceae_C; genus Rhizobacter. Next base: position 3,658 of record JACMKJ010000527.1, read on the forward strand.
TCGCGGCGGACATCGGCGCTGGGCTCGGCCTGGAAGCCCGCGCTGGCCAGCACTTGAGCCACACGCTGAACCCGTTCGCTGATTGGGCCCACGGGCTCGCCAACGATCAAACGCTCGCCAAACCCATGCGCCACCACACCCGGCTCGGGCTGCGAACAAGTGAGGTGCACCACGCAGCCGAGCACTTGCGCCATGGGCAGGGCGGCGGCCACTGCGCCCTTTGGGTCGATGCTCGCAAGCTGGAGCTGATCGGGTGAAAGGCGCTGGCGCAGCGCGGGTGTCTGCAAGAACCACCACGGCACCCCGTTCATCGCCGGCATCACCAGCGTGTGCTCGCCGATCAGTGGCCGCAGCGTAGGGGCGAGCGCAGGGAGTGCCTGGCCCTTGAGGGCGACCACCAGCAGCTCCTGCGGTCCGAGCAGCCCAGCGTCTTCGACTGCGCTGACAACAGCCGTCTGCTCTCGGCCGCCCATGCGCAGCCGCAGGCCGTTCGCACGCACGGCGCTCAGGGTGGCGCCGCGTGCGATGGCGTTCACCGCATGGCCCGCCAGCGCCAGGCGAGCGGCGATCAAGCCGCCCACGGCCCCCAGGCCCACCACGGTGATCTTCATGCGTGCGTCCTTCATCGTTTGAAATTGAGGGTTAACCCTAGGCTGCTTCGATGTCTAGGCAAGCACGCCTAGAAAAAAGGTGGCAAACGAGGCTGAAAACAGGCCCCACCGTCGGCAAAACTCGGTAAGAATAGAACGATCGTTCGTTTTATTTGCCTTGCCGCAAACCACCGCATGAGTGTTGCCCAGAAGCCCGTTCGCGAGAACCCCAAGCACATGCAAAAGGGCCAGCAGACACGCGCCGCCATTCTCGAAGCGGCGCTCGGCCTGGCCTCTCACATGGGGCTGGAAGGTTTGTCGATCGGTGCACTGGCCGAGGTCATGCACATGAGCAAGTCGGGCGTTTTTGCCCACTTCGGCTCGCGTGAAGAGTTGCAGATCTCGGTGATCCGCGAGTACCACACCAAGTTCGAAGAAGAAGTGTTTTTCCCGGCGCTGCGCGAAGCGCGTGGCCTGCCGCGCTTGCGTGCGCTGTTCGAGCGCTGGATCAAGCGCGTGTCGGTCGAAGTCGATTCGGGCTGCATCTACATCAGTGGTGCGGTCGAGTTTGACGACCGGCCGGGCCAGGTGCGAGATGCGCTGGTGACCATGGTGCGCTCGTGGCACCTGGCGCTGGAGCGCGCCATCCGCATGTCGATCGCAGAAGGCCAGTTGCGCGAAGACACCGACCCGCTGCAGATGCTGTTCGAGATCCACGGCCACATCCTGGCGGTGCACCACGACGCACGTTTCCTGAAATTGCCTGGCGTGCTCGATCGGGCGCGCAATGGCTTCGAGCGCGTCGTCGCTTATTACGCCACTCAGCACGAAGTGGTAGCACCGGCGCCGCGTCAAGCCCCGCGCGCCGTGCGCCGATAACCCGCCGATAACCCGTTTACCCAGTTTCCATTCCAACATTCAAGGAGTCCACGATGGCCCAGTACACCCCTCCGTTGCGCGACATGCAGTTCCTGATGCACGAAGTGCTCAATGTGGTCGAGGAGCTGAAGGCACTGCCGGCTCACGCCGACATCGACGCCGACACCATCAACGCCATTCTTGAAGAAGGCGGCAAATTTGCGTCGCAGGTGATCTTCCCGATCAACCAGAGTGGTGACGAAGAGGGCTGCACGCTCAACAAGGCCACGCACGAAGTGACCGCGCCCAAGGGCTTCAAGGAAGCCTATGCGCAGTACGTCGAAGCCGGCTGGCCGTCGCTGGGTTGCGACCCGGCCTACGGTGGCCAGGGCCTGCCCAGCGTGGTCAACCAGTGTTTCTACGAAATGCTGAACTCGGCCAATCAGGCCTGGACCATGTACCCCGGCCTGTCGCACGGCGCGTATGAAGCGCTGCATGCCCATGGCACCGACGCGCAGAAGCAAACCTACCTGCCCAAGCTGACCAGCGGCGTGTGGACCGGCACCATGTGCCTGACCGAGCCGCACTGCGGCACCGACCTGGGCCTCTTGCGCACCAAGGCCGAGCCGGTGGGCGACGGCACCTACAAGATCAACGGCGCCAAGATCTTCATCTCGGCCGGCGAACACGACATGGCCGAAAACATCGTCCACCTCGTGCTGGCCCGTCTGCCCGACGCACCGGCCGGCTCCAAGGGCATTTCGCTCTTCGTCGTGCCCAAGTTCCACGTCAAGGCCGATGGCAGCGTGGGTGAGCGCAACGGCATCTTCTGCGCCGGCCTCGAGCACAAGATGGGCATTCACGGCAACGCCACCGCGCAGCTGGTGCTCGAGAACGCCGTCGGCACGCTGGTCGGCCAGCCCAACAAGGGCCTGGCTGCCATGTTCGTGATGATGAACGCTGCCCGCCTGGGTGTGGGCATGCAGTCGCTGGGGCTGACCGAAGTGGCGTACCAGAACGCCGTGGCCTACGCCAAAGACCGCATCCAGATGCGCTCGCTCTCCGGCGTGAAGGCCCCCGACAAGCCGGCCGACCCGATCATCGTGCACCCCGACGTGCGCAAGATGCTGCTCACCGCCCGCGCCTATGCCGAAGGTGGCCGCGCGCTGGCCATGTGGACCACGCTGCAGCTCGACAAGGAACTCGGCTCCGACGACGAAGACGTGCGCAAGGAGTGCGGCGAGCTGGTCGCGCTGATCACGCCCATCATCAAGGCCTTCCTGACCGACAACGGCTGGATCGCCACCTCGCACTGCATGCAGGTTTTCGGCGGCCACGGCTTCATCAAGGAATGGGGCATGGAGCAATACGTGCGCGATGCCCGCATCAACATGATCTACGAAGGCACCAACACCATCCAGTCGCTCGACCTGCTGGGCCGCAAAGTGCTGGGTGACAACGGCGCCAAGCTGAAGAAGTTCGGCAAGATCGTGCAGGCTTTCGTGGAAGACGAAGGCACCAACGAAGCCATGCAGGAGTTCATCAACCCGCTGGCCGACCTGGGCGAAAAGCTCACCAAGCTGACCACCGAGCTGGGCATGAAGGCCTTCGGAAACCAGGACGAAGTGGGCGCCGCCGCGGTTGATTACCTGCGTGTGGCCGGCCACCTGGTGTTTGCCTACTTCTGGGCCCGCATGGCCAAGGTCGCGCTCGAGAAACAAGCCTCGGGCGACCCCTTCTACAAGGCCAAGCTGGCGACCGCGCGTTTCTACTTCGCCAAGCTGCTGCCCGAGACCGCCTCGCTGATCCGCACCGCGCGTGCAGGCTTGGCGCCGCTGATGGAGATGGAAGAAGCTTTGTTCTAAGCTGCTCCGCCTCACACGAAACGAAGCCAGGAGAGACGATGAAGAAGATGCTGCTGGCGCTGGGCGCCATGTTTGTGCTGTCCACCGCTGCGGCGCAGTCGTCGCCGGTGGGGGTGTGGAAGACGATCGACGATTCGACAAAAAAAGAGACCTCGCAGGTCCGCATCGTCGACGCGGGCGGTGTGTTCAGCGGGCGCATCGAGAAGCTGCTCGCCCCCGATGCCAAGCAAGATGCGGTGTGCGACGAATGCACCGATGACCGCAAGGGCAAGCCCATCGTCGGCATGAACATCATCCGCGGCATCAAGAAGAACGCCGAGACCGAGGGCCTGTGGGATGGCGGCACCATCCTCGACCCGGGCAACGGCAAGACCTACAAGCTGCGGCTCAAGCCCAGCGAAGACGGCAAGAAGCTGGAGGTGCGCGGCTACATCGGTGCTCCGATGTTCGGTCGTTCGCAGACCTGGCACCGCGCCGAATGATGACAACCTGGAGCATGGCCCATGGGTGAACTGACTGGTTCCGCCTGGCACACGGTGACCGCTTCCAGCCCGGGTGCACGCTGGTGGTGGCACCGGCAATTGAAGAAGCCGTTCTTCGGTCGCTTCATGAAGCCGTGGCGTTGGCCGCAAGGTGTGCCCGAGGCCGGCTGGGAGCGGGTGCGCATCGCGAGCACCAGCCATGCCGAACTCGCGGCGCTTTTGCACCTGACAGACGTTCAAACGGTGCGTGGCGTGGTCGTCTGCGCTCACCCGATGGGCCTGGCGAGCAAGGGCTTCTGGCTGCGCCAGGGCCACGCAGATGCCTTGTTGGCCGCCGGCTTTCACGTGCTGGCCTTTGACTTCAACGGCTTCGGTGAAAGCACCTCGACCAACTTCGACTGGCCGGCCGACCTCGTCGCCGCCGGGCATTGGGCGCGTCAGCGCTTCCCCGGTCTGCCGGTCCATGTGCTGGGCGCTTCCTTCGGCGCCATGCACGCCATCAATGCGATGACCGACCCCGCCTTTCCGTTCGACCGGGTGGTGGCCGAAGGCTGCGCCGCCACCTTGCCGCTGTTCTGGAAAGCCTACCCTTTTGCGCACGCGGTGCTGCAGACCGGTCGTCTGCTGGCCCCGGCGTCGGAGCGCAAGCTGCGTGCCGAGCACGCCATCACCCACATGCCAGCGCACACCCGGCTGCTGTTGATCCACAGCCGCGCCGACACCTGGACGCCTCTCTTCCACGGCGACCGTCTCGCCGCCGCCGCACCGGCCGGTACCCACCTGCAACGCCTCACGCTCGATCGCGCCGAACACACCCACGGCCTGCGCGACGAACCTGAAACCTACTGGCCCGCTGTTCGCGACTTCCTGTCGGCGGCCTGATCTTTTCTTTCGATATCTCTACTGGAGAAGCCATGAGTCGATTCAACGTTCGCAAAGTTGCCGTGCTCGGCGCTGGCGTGATGGGGGCGCAGATCGCTGCGCACCTGGTCAACGTCAAGGTGCCCGTGATCCTGTTCGACCTGCCTGCGAAAGAAGGCCCGAAGAACGGCATCGTCACCAAGGCCGTCGAAGGCCTGAAGAAGCTGAGCCCCGCGCCCCTGGGCATTCCAGAAGATGCGGCACTCATTCAGCAAGCCAACTACGAAGAGCACAGCGAGCTGCTGAAAGACTGCGACCTGATCATCGAGGCCATTGCCGAGCGCATGGACTGGAAGCTTGATCTGTACACCAAGATCGCGCCCTTCATCGCCCCGCACGCCATCGTGGCGAGCAACACCTCGGGCCTGTCGATCACCAAGCTGGCGGCCGTTCTGCCTGAAGAGATCAAGCCGCGCTTCTGCGGCATCCACTTCTTCAACCCGCCGCGCTACATGACGCTGGTGGAGCTGATCCCCACGCCGGGCACGCGCCCCGAGATCCTCGACCAGTTGGAGAGCTTCGTCACGACCGCGCTGGGCAAGGGCGTTGTCCGCGCAAAAGACACGCCCAACTTCATCGCCAACCGTGTCGGCATTGCCAACATGCTGTCCACGATCAAGGAAGCCGAGATCTACGGCCTGACCTATGACGTGGTCGATGACCTGACCGGCAAGAAGCTCGGCCGCGCCTCCAGCGGCACCTTCCGCACCGCCGACGTGGTGGGCCTGGACACCATGGCCCACGTCATCAAGACGCTGCAAGACAACCTGCAGGACGACCCCTTCTACCCCGCCTACGCCACACCGGCGGCCGTGGCCGGCCTGATCGCCAAGGGCGCGCTGGGCCAGAAGACCGGCGGCGGTTTCTACAAGAAGGTCGGCAAGGACATCCTGCGCCTCGACCCCGCCAAGCAAGACTATGTGCCTGCGGGTGGCAAGGCCGACGAGATCGTCGCCCGCATGCTCAAGAAGGCGCCGGCCGAGCGCCTGAAGCTGCTGCGCGAATCGACCAACCCGCAGGCGCAGTTCTTGTGGGCCATCTTGCGCAACGGCTTCCACTACGCCGCCGTGCACCTGGCCGAGGTGGCCGATTCGGCACGCGAGATCGACTTCGCGCTGCGTTGGGGCTTCGGCATGAGCCAGGGCCCCTTCGAGCTGTGGCAACAAGCCGGCTGGAAACAAGTGGCCGAGTGGGTCAAGGCCGACATCGACGCCGGCAAGGCGCTCAGCAAGGCACCGCTGCCCGCGTGGGTGTTCGACGGCCGCGAAGGTGTGCACACCGCCGAAGGCTCGTGGAGCGCGTCGCAAAGCAAGTACCTGCCACGCAGCACGCTGCCGGTGTACGAGCGCCAATACTTCCCCGAGACCTTGTTCGGTGCCGGCGCGGCCGACCCGCTCAAATCGGGTACGCAAGAGTTCAAGAACGACGAAGTGCGCGTCTGGACTTTGGATGGTGAAGTGCTGATCGCCAGCATCACCGCCAAGCTGCACCTGATCAGCCCGCTGGTGATCGAAGGCCTCTCCAAAGCCGTCGACATTGCCGAAGAAAAGTACAAGGGCCTGGTGATCTGGTCGCCCGATGACGTGTTCTCGGCCGGCGCCAACCTCGAAGCGCTGATGCCTGTCTTCATGAAGAGCGGCGCCAAGGGCATCGCCCCGGTCGAGAAGCAGTTGCAAGACACCATGCTGCGCATTCGCTACGCCCAGGTGCCGGTGGTCTCGGCCATCCGCGGCATCGCCTTGGGCGGTGGCGCCGAGCTGGCCGTCTACTCGGCCAGGCGCGTGGCCGCGATGGAAAGCTACATGGGCCTGGTGGAAGTGGGCGTGGGCCTGATCCCGGGCGGTGGTGGTTTGACCTACGTCGCGCGCCGCGCGGCCGAGATGGCCTCGGCTGCCAATGCCAACGCCGACATCATGAAGTTTGCGACCGAGGGCTTCACCGCCGCGGCCACGGCCAAGGTGGGCACCAGCGCGATCGAGAGCCGCAAGATCGGCTACCTGCTGTGGAGCGACGTGATCGTGCCGAACAAGGACGAACTGCTCTACGTGGCCATTCAACAGGCCAAGGGCATGTTCGAAAGCGGCTACCGCGCACCGGCGAAATCGCTGTTCCCGGTGGCTGGCCGCAATGCCATTGCCACCATCAAGGCCCAGCTGGTCAACATGCGCGACGGCGGCTTTATCAGCGCGCACGACTTCTACATCGGCGCCTTGATTGCCGACGTGGTGTGTGGTGGTGACGTCGATGCCGGCTCGATGGTCAACGAGGAGTACCTGATGTCGCTGGAGCGCAAGCACTTCTGCGGCCTGCTCGAGCACCCCAAAACGCAAGAGCGAGTCATGGGCATGCTGTCCACCGGCAAGCCCGTCCGCAACTGATCGGAGCCAAGAACATGAGCAAACAAGTTCAAGACGCGTACATCGTCGCCGCCACCCGCACGCCCATCGGCCGCTCGGGCCGGGGCTATTTCAAGAACACCCGCCCCGATGACCTGCTGGTCGCTGCCATCCTGAGCGCCATGAAGCAAGTGCCCGGGCTCGACCCGGCTGCCATCGAAGACGCCATCATCGGCTGCTCTTTCCCCGAAGGCGAACAGGGCATGAACATGGCGCGCATCGCCGTGGGCCTGGCCTTCCCGAACCCGATCGGTGGCGTGACGGTCAACCGCTTCTGCGCGTCAGGCGTGACGGCCATCCAGATGGCTGCCGACCGCATCCGCGTCGGTGAAGCCGACGTGCTGATTGCCGGTGGCGCCGAGTCGATGAGCCTGGTGCCGATGGGCGGCAACAAGCCCTCGTTCAACCCGGCGGTGTTCGCCAAGGACGAAAACGTCGGCATCGCCTACGGCATGGGCCTGACCGCCGAGAAGGTGGCAACGCAGTGGAAGATCAGCCGCGAAGCGCAAGACGCGTTCGCGCTCGAATCGCACCTGCGCGCACTGAAGGCGCAAGCGGCCGGTGAGTTCAGCGACGAGATCACGCCGATTGACATCGTGGACCGTTTCCCCAACCTCACCACCGGCGAGCAGGGCACCAAGACCCGCACCGTCAAGCTCGACGAAGGCCCGCGTGCCGACACCTCGCTCGAAGGCCTGGCCAAGCTGCGCCCGGTGTTCGCGGCCAAGGGCAGCGTCACGGCAGGCAACAGCTCGCAGACCAGCGACGGCGCCGGCGCACTGATCCTGGCCAGCGAAAAGGCCGTCAAGCAGTTCGGCCTGACACCGCTGGCCCGCTTCGTCAGCTACGCCGCACGCGGCGTGCCGCCCGAGGTGATGGGCATCGGCCCGATCGAAGCGATTCCCGCTGCGCTGCGCTATGCCGGCCTGAAGCACGAAGACATCGGCTGGATGGAGCTGAACGAAGCCTTCGCGGCGCAGTCGCTCGCCGTCATCAACACGCTCGGCCTCGACCCGTCCAAGGTCAACCCGATGGGCGGCGCGATTGCACTCGGCCACCCGCTGGGTGCCACCGGTGCCATCCGCGCGGCGACCGTGGTGCATGCGCTGCGCCGCCACAACCTGAAGTACGGCATGGTCACGATGTGCGTGGGCAC
>JACMKJ010000528.1 GCA_014380155.1 Rhizobacter sp.
GGCGGCGCCGGCCGGCGGGCTGGCGGGTGTGTCTTGCGCATGTGTCAACCCGGGCGTGGCCGCGAAGGCCAGCGCGATCAGGCCGGCAAGCGGGGTCAATCGATGAGTGCGTTCTGCCATGTCGTGTCTCCGTTGTGTTTGTGGGGGAACTCAGCGAACGGGGGCAATCGACTACAGCGTGCGCACGGCACTCGCGGGGTCGATCAGGATCTTGGCGTGGCGCTCGGGGTCGCCGAGTGCGGTGAAAGCGGCATCGACGCCATCGAGCCCCACCTCACCGGTGATGAGCGGGGCGCAGTTCACGCGGCCGTCGGCGATCAGGTGCAGCGCATCGCGAAACTCGAGCGGCGAGTAGCCGGCCGAGAAGCGCAGGCTGACCCCTTTGTTGATGGCGACCGCGCCTTCGATGGTGTCGGGCTGCATGCACACGCCGACCACCACGATGCGTGTGAACAGCGGCACGCCGTTGATGATTCCGGCGAGCACGCCGGGCGCGCCCACGCACTCGAACACCACCGGGCCCTTGGGGTCGCCCACCACCGCCTCGATGAGGCGCCAGACATGCCACCACGGCAGCGGCAGGCGGCGCAATGTCTCGCCGGTGCTCATCAGCAGCTCGAGCAGCTGGGGCAGCTTCTCGATGTAGTCGTCGCGACCCCAGTTGGCGTAGGGCGAGGCCTGCGCCGGGTCCACCACGACGTGCGCGCCGCAGGCCGTGGCGAGCTTGCGCCGGCCGGGCGAAAAATCGCTCGCCACGATCATGCGCACGCCACGCGCCTTGAGCAGGCAGATGATCGCCAGGCCCACCGGCCCGCAGCCGATCACGACTGCCACGTCGCGCTCTTTCACCTCGCTCTGGCGTACCGCATGCCAGCCCACCGCCAGGGGCTCGGTGAGCGCGGCCAGACTCGGGTGCAGGCCGTTGGGCACCGGCATGGTCTTCGACACCTCGACCACCATGCGCTCGGCGTAGGCGCCGGTGCTGTGGGCCGACAGGCCGAGCAGGTCGATTGCGCTGCCGCGCCGCAGCACCGGCAAGGCCACGACATGCGTGCCCGGCTTGGGCGAGCGTTTCGTGCCCGGCCCGTGATCGAGCACCTCGGCGCTGAACTCGTGGCCGAACACCACCTCCTGGTCAGCGCGCGTGAGGGCGGTGTAGCCACTGCGCGTCATCAGCGAGCCCCACTGGTCGCAGTATTTGCGCACGTGCAGATCGGAGCCGCAGATGCCGCAGCGCAGCACCTTCACCAGCAGTTGGCCGGGGCCGGGTTGGGGCTCGGGCAACTCGGTGACCGTGAGCTGGCCGTTGCGGCAGACGACGGCTTTCATCGTGCGCCCTCGGCCTGCGCCATGTCGCGCTCCACGTGGCGAGCGGTGACGAACCACACCCAGCTTGCGATGAAGCCGAAGGCGCCTGCCACGGCCAGGCCGAGCGACAGGCCCTTGTAGCCGCCGTCGACGTGGTCGGAGATCGCACCCACCATCAGCGGCCCCCACGCACCGCCAAGCAGGAACAGAGCCACCAGCGCGGCGCCCCACGACAAGCCCTTGAGCTGCGGCGGCACCACGTCTTGCGTGGTCGCGGCCACCGCCGGCAGGGCCATGCCGACGAACACGCTGTGCAAGGGCATCATCAGCGCGCAGAACCACATCAGCGAGCGGTTGTTGATGTCGAGGGCCGCCAGCAGCACCAGCATCATGAACACCGTGGCGAGGGCGATGCTCGCCGCGGCCAGCCGCATGCGGCCCCCTGGGTGGCGGCGGTGCCAGCGGTCGGCGAGGTAGCCGCCCAGCAGCGGGCCCGCCAGGCCGATGAGGCTGACCGCGCCCATCACCAGGCCGGCCTTGTCTTCCTTGATGCCGTAGGCGCGGATCAGCAGCGACGGGAACCAGGTGCCGACCGAGATCTGCAACACCGCGTACATGCCCAGGCCGAGGTACAGCCAGCGCAGCGTGGTGATGCGCCACAGCTGCTTGAGATTGGAGAGCAAGGAGCCGTGCGTCGCGGCCGCGCCGCTGGCGGGCTTCAGGCTGTAGTCCTGCATGAAGAAGGCGAGCACGCCCAGCACCAGGCCGGGGATGCCGAACACATAGAACGGCGTGCGCCAGCCACCGTGGTGGGCAGAGAGGTAGCCGCCCAGCGCCACGCCGACGATCACGCCGACGGTGATGAACGCATTGAAGATGCCGAGCTTGCCGCCGCGCTGGTGCTCGGGGTAGCTGGCCGACACCAGGGCCGTGCCGCCGGGGCCGAAGCCCGCCTCGCCCACGCCCACGCCGAGGCGTGTCAACAGCAGCGAGCCGAAGCCGCCAACGAAAGCGGTGGCAACCGTGCTCGCGCTCCACGCGATGGCCATCAGGCCGATCATCTTCTTGCGGCTCCAGCGATCGACCAGGTGCGCGATCGGCAGCGTGAAGAAGATGATGCCGAGGAAGTAGGCGGTGTTGGCGATGCCCACCTGTACGTCGGTCAGGCCCAGCTCCTCCTTCATCGGCTGCAGCACCACCGACATCACCTGCCAGTCGGCATAGCTGATGGCATGCAGCAGCGAGCAGATGACGAGCACGTAGGTGGCGCGCGGGCCGCCGACCTTGAAGCGGTCTGATTCGGGGATGTTCATCAGCGGCGCCCCTCGAAAGCCAGGTGCTTGTCGGCGACCGGGCGCCAGCGCATGTTGTAGAGATCCGAGTAGTAGTTCTGCGCCATGCGCCAGGGCGACGCGGCGCCTTGCTTCGGAAAGCGCGTCACCGAGCGCAGCACGTAGCCCGAGCGCAGGCCGATCAGCGGCTGTGGCGTCATGGTGTTGTCATCGACCTGCGGGCGGCACATGCGGTGGCCCTTGCGGTCCATGTAGTTCAGCAAGCGCGCGACGAAGCGCGAGCTGAGGTCGGCCCGCAGCGTCCACGAGGCATTGGAGTAGCCCACGCAGAACGCGAGGTTGGGCACGCCGCTCAGCATCAGGCCGCGGTAGGTGTAGGTCTTGCCGAGGTCGACTACCTGGCCATCGACGCTGAAGCTCATGCCGGCGCAGGGCGTGAGCTTCAAGCCGGTTGCCGTGACCACGATGTCGGCCGCCAGCGAGCGGCCCGAGCCGAGCTTCAGGCCATCGGCGGTGAAGTGATCGATGGTGTCGGTGACCATGCTGGCGCGCCCGTTCGACACGGCCTGGAACAAATCGCCGTCGCGCACGAAACACACGCGCTCGTCCCACGGCTCGTAGCGCGGCTTGAAGTGCGCATCGACCTCGTAGCCCTTGGGCAGCGACTTGGCCACACCGGCACGCAACAGCTTGCGTGCGAACACCGGTTTCTTGCGACACAGGTGGAAGAAGGCCGTCGCAAAGGCCACGCTCTTCGTGCGAGCGAGGCGGTGAGCCCAGCGCGCCGGGAGCCAGCGGTGAAACGCATTCGCCACGCCGTCCACGCTCGGCAGCGAGACCACGTAGCTCGGAGAGCGCTGCAGCATGGTCACGTGCGCGGCCTTCTCGCTCATCGCGGGCACCAGCGTGATCGCGGTGGCGCCGCTGCCGACCACCACCACCTTCTTGCCGCTGTAGTCGAGCCCCGGCGGCCAGAACTGCGGGTGCACGATCTGGCCCTTGAAGTCCATGTGGCCCGGCAGCTCGGGCGTGAAGCCCTCGGCGTAGTCGTAGTAGCCGCTGCACAGGTAGAGAAAGCCGCAGGTGTAGGTGCGCGGTGTGGCGTCGCTGCCCACGTCGACCTCCACCGTCCAGCGCGCATCGCTGCTCGACCAGGCGGCGCTGCGCACGCGGTGGTTGAAGCGCACATGGCGCTCGATGTCGAACTCGCGCGCCGCCTCCCGCACGTACTGCAGGATGGACGCGCCCTCGGCCATCGCCTGTGGCCGCGTCCAGGGCTTGAACGCATAACCCAGCGTGTACATGTCGGTGTCTGAGCGCACACCCGGGTAGCGAAAAAGATCCCAGGTGCCGCCAATGGCGTCACGCCCTTCGAGGATCGCGTAGCGCTTTCCCTTGCAGTAGTTTTGCAGTGCGTAGCCCGCACCAATGCCCGATAGTCCCGCCCCGACGACGAGCACATCGAAGTGTTCGATGGCCATTTCTAGTCTCCTGAATCCGGTAGCAATGCTCGCGGGATGCGGGTTCCCCCAGCTTGACCACAGCCGACGAAGTTTTGACACTGGACGACATGGCAGACATGGTTCGAGCGGCAGGGCTGAGGGGGTTTCACGCGTTGGTGAGCCGGCTGGGCGGCGACCCGGCGGCGCTCTTGCGGCGGCATGGTTTGCCCACCACGCTCGATGACGAAGAGCTGCTGCTGCCGGTGGGCAAGCTCGTGCACCTGCTCGAGAACTCGGCGCAGGTGCTCGAGTGCCCCGACCTCGGCCTGCAGCTCGCGCAGGCGCAAGACATCAGCATCCTCGGGCCCGTGGCGGTGGCGATCCAGAATTCGCCGACCATCGGCGAAGCGCTGCAGGTCGCCTCGCGCTACCTCTTCGTGCACAACCAGGCGATGTCGTTCACGCCAGTGTTCGACAGCCTGCCCGACACCCGGCTGGTGGAGCTGCGCTACACGGTCGAAGCCAGCGACCTGCCGCCGGCCCGCCAATCGTTCGACGTGATGATGGGTGGCGGCCACCGCTTCCTCTCGCTGCTGGGCGGCGACCACTACCGCTTGATGGCGGCGCATCTCCCCCATTCACCACGCGCGCGGCCCGCTGTCTACGAGCGCTACTTCGGCGTGAAGGTGCAGTTCAAGCAAGCCAACGCAGCGCTGATCATCACGCGCGATCTGTTCGATGCGCCCTTGCCACAAGCGAACGCCACGCTGCGCGGCCTGGCCACGAGCTACCTGGAGCAGAACTTCGGCAAGACGCGCAAGGCCCTGGTGCCGCGCGTGCGCATGGCGGTCAAGCGAGCTCTCGGCTCACCGCAATGCAGCCTCGACCGCATCGCCGAGCTGTTTGCCATGCACCCGCGCACGCTGCAGCGCCATCTGGCGGATGAGGGCCTCACCTTCGAGGCCATCCGCGACACCGTCACCAAAGATGCCGCGCTGCGCTTCCTGAGCACCAGCCGGCTGCCTTTGTCGCAGGTGAGCACCCTGCTCGGCCTGTCGGAGCAGTCGGCACTCACGCGCTCGTGCAATCGCTGGTTTGGCGAGACGCCTTCGGCACTGCGCAGGCGCCTCGCCGAGGCGAAAGACGGCAATCAGGCCTAGGACCTGTTCACACCGTCTGGCAAACACGCAAGCGGCTCACCCCCGCAAGAACGACAGCAGTGCTTCGTTGAACGCCTGCGTGTGCGACACGTTCAACCCGTGCGGCGCTCCGTTCACCACCACCAGCTGGCTGTGGGGCAGCCCGCGGTGGGTGCGCTGGCCCGAACCTTCGAAAGGCACGATGGCGTCGGCCTCACCGTGGATCACGAGCGTGGGCAACGTCACCTTCTTCAGGTCGTCGCGGAAGTCGGTGGTGGCGAACGAGTCCATGCAGGCCAGCGCCGCATGCTGCGCAGACTGGTGGCACAGCGCGAGCGCCTCGGCGCGCTGCGACTCGGTGACCTGCAGCACACCTTCGGCCGAGAAGAAGTCTTTGGTGAACTGCTCGAAATAGGCGCTGCGGTCCTGCGCGAACGATTTCTTTTTCTGCTGCGCCTTCTCGGGTGTGAGCGGGCCGTCGGGGTTGTCGGCGGACTTCATCAGGCAAGGTGTCACCGCGGCGGCGAACACCACGCTGTGCAGGCGTGACTCGCCGCACCGGCCCACGTAGCGCGCCACTTCGCCCCCGCCCATCGAGAAGCCCACCAGCGTCACGTCCTGCAGCCCGCACTGGTCCATGACGCGTTGCAGGTCGTCGGCCAGCGTGTCGTAGCTGTAGCCCGACTCTGGCTTGTCCGAGCGGCCGAAACCCCTTCGGTCGTATGCCACCACGCGGTGGCCGGCAGCGCGCAGCGCCGACACCTGCTGGTCCCACGCCTGGGCCGACAGCGGCCAGCCATGGATCAGCACCACCGGCCGCCCACCGCCACCACTGTCTTCGATGTGCAGGCGCACGTCATGCGCGATCGCCGTGCCTGGCTTGTTGTTTGAAACCTCCGCACTTGCCGTCGTGCCAGCCGCCGCACCACCCAGTGCACCCGCCACGGCGCCCACGGTGCCACCCACCAGCACACCCACCGGGCCGGCCACCGCCACGCCGATGGCGGCGCCCGTGGCGGCACCAACCATCACGCCACCACCCACCAGCGCCGACTTGGCCTCGCGTTTGGCTTCCCCGGGTTCAAGCGGGGCCTGGGCCGAGGGGCTCGGGTCTTGCGACGGAATGCCGTGGCCGGGGCGGGCCTGCTCGGCAAGGTCTTTGTCGTCAGGGGCGGTGTTCGAGAGTGGTGCCGGGGACAGGTTCATGTGGTTCTCCTTGGGAAATGGGGGAGGTGGTCGATGCGCCGAGCACAAATGCCGGGTCAGTAATTCAGCTTCGGGTACCCATGCGGAATGCCGTCTTGCCGCAGTGGCAGCTTCCGGTAGCGGTCATGAAAGCGACTCCGCCAGCTCACGCAGCACCTGGCGTGGGTTGTCTTCGATCGGCGACCCGTGCGACACCATGATGCGCACCAGCGAGTCGATCTCGGACCACTGCAGCAGCTGTGCGCGCAAGGCCTTCTTGTCCTCGATCACCGCCATCTTCACGACGGCGGGAATCTGCGCTTCCTTGCCGGCAAAACCCGCCAGGTGCAGCAGCCAGCCGCCAAATCCGGCCGCGTCGCGGATGTTGCCGATCACGTCGTTCAGCAAGAGCGTCGTGCCGGTGTGCGTGCGGATCACCAGCGCCGCTTCGCGGCCGCGCGTTCCGGGTACGGTCACGAACTGCACGTTCGGGTCATCGAAGCGGGGCGAGACCGTGTCGACCGCCACCGTTTCCTCGACCTTCTCCCGTGCGCCCTCGGGTGCCGCAACCTCGATCTCGGGGTAGCGGTCTTTCCAGGTTTTCGCGTCGAGCCGGTGTTTGTCGCTCGGCACCATCAGCACCGCCGGGCGTCCGTAGGCTTCGAGTGCGCTCATTTCGTCCTCGTCGAGGGAGATCGCGCTGAAGATCACCAGGCTCGTGTCGCGCAAGCGCACCACGGTCATGCGCCGCGGCAGGTCCATGAGCGGCATGTGGAGCTCGCCCACCACCGTCAGGATGTTCTCGTCGATCTGCACCAGCTTGCCATGCGGCAGCACGGTCCACTCTTGAAACGGTTGGGTCACGGGGACTCCTGTCGGTGGTGGTGAAGCCGGCTCACTTCGTGCGCGGCCACTTCACCTGCTTGTCGGGCTGGCTCAAGTGCCCGGCGCGCAGCTCCTTGACGGCCTGAACCACCGCGCGGGCGGCGTTGCGTGCTTCTTCCTGCACGGCCTTGTCCTTGTCGAGCGCGTCGTGGCTGTTGTAGTAGGGCTGGTAGTAGCCGATGTAGCGGTCGAGCCGGGCCGCCGCGCCGGCATCGATCAGCCCCATCCATTCGAGCCAGTCGGTGAGGTTGCGCCGGTGCGCCTCGACCCCGGCCACGTCACCGTGCACCACCACGCCATAGGCCCGGCCTGCCAGATGCTTGGGATAGTTCCAGCCCTGTTGCTCGATGCGTTTGGCCTCGGCCACGTGCTTGCCATGGGTCGTCGTCGGATCGGGGTTGCCGCCATCGGCCGAGACCAAACGGTCGATCATCAGCTTCAGCGGGCTCGGTGACTGGTACCAGTA
>JACMKJ010000529.1 GCA_014380155.1 Rhizobacter sp.
AGTTGGTGACCGGCCGCAAGTGGGAAGGCTCGGCCTTCGGCGGCGCACGCGGCCGCACCGACGTGCCGAAGATCGTCGACTGGTACATGGACGGCAAGATCAACATCGACGACCTGATCACCCACCGCCTGAAGCTCGAAGACATCAACCAAGGCTTCGACCTGATGAAGAGCGGCGAGTCGATCCGCTCGGTGGTGATGTACTGATGCTCACCACGCTGAGCGAGCACGGCTGCTTCGGCGGCGTGCAAGGTTTTTACCAGCACGACTCGGCGCTGATCGGGTTGCCGATGAAGTTTGGCGTGTTCGTGCCGCCGCAGGCGAAACAAGGGCCCGTGCCGGTGCTGTTTTACCTGGCCGGGCTCACCTGCAACGAAGAGACCTTTGCGGTCAAGGCCGGCGCGCAGCGCCATGCTGCCGAACACGGCCTGATCCTGGTGAGCCCCGACACCAGCCCGCGCAACACCGGTGTCGACGGCGCCGATGCGGCCTGGGATTTTGGCAACGCCGCCGGCTTCTATCTCGATGCGACACAGGCACCGTGGCACACACACTGGCGCATGGGCAGCTACATCACACGAGAGCTGCGCGCGCTGGTGTTGCAGCACTTTGCCGCTCGCCCCGACCGGGTGGGCTTGTTCGGCCACTCAATGGGCGGGCACGGTGCGCTGACGCTGGCGCTGAAGAACCCCGGCCTTTACCAAAGTGTCTCGGCCTTCGCGCCGATCGCTGCGCCCATGCAGTGCCCGTGGGGTGTGAAGGCCTTCAACGGGTACCTCGGTGAAGACAAGGCAGCTTGGGCGCAACACGATGCGACCGCGCTGATCACCGCCGGCGCGCGCGCACCGCACCTGTTGATCGACCAAGGCCTTGCCGACAAGTTCCTGGCCGAGCAGTTGCACCCGCACCTGCTGGAAGCCGCCTGCGCGCAGACCGGCCAGCCGCTCACGCTGCGCCGCCATGCGGGCTACGACCACGGCTATTACTTCATCAGCACCTTCATGGCCGAGCACATCGCCCACCACGCGCGGGCTTTGTGTGTGAACAGTCCCTAGGCCTGCCAGACGCCCCACCCCTTTTCGCGCAGCCCGATCGCGAGTTCGACTTCCATGTCGCGCGCGCCGTCATACGGCATCGGGTTGTAGACCTCGTACAACTGCGGCAACAACCTCAGCCCGTGGTCGAACACGAAGCGGTTCGATTGGATGCCGGCCTTGTGCTTGTCGAAGCGCAGGTCAGGGTTCAACCCCGTCATGCCGACGTAGACGAAAGGTTTGCCCAGCTCGTAGTCGGGGTTGGCGGCCCGAAAGCGCGCGTTGTTCCAGACGGTGTCGGCGAGCTCGACCACATAGACGTGATAGTGGTGCGAGCGCGGCGTCTTCGGTGTCTTCCTGGCGGCTGCTTGGCGTGGCATGGCGGCTGCCATTCTCGACTTGGCGGCCCACCACGCGCTGCCAATCTGATCGCTGCGTTTGAACCCGGAGCAGGTTGAGTGTTTACTTGCGCGCGCTGCTGGTTGCGGGCAGGCCGAAGCCGGCGCAGGCCTTCGGGTCCAGCACCGGTGCGGGCTCGTTGACGCGTGCCATGGCGGCCGTGATGGCTGGCAACGCGGGTGACTTCAGCAGGGCGACGGCCACGTGGGGGCTGGAGTCGAAGCCGCACTCGATCACGGTGTAGAGCAAGGCCTGGTATTGAGCCTGGTTGATGTTTTTCAGCAGGGCCTGGTCGGCCCCGTTCAGCTGGGAATCGTTGGCTTGGGAGGCCACGCCCGACAGGCAGATCAATGCCCCGAGAATCAGTTTCTTCATAACGTTTACAACTTCTAAAGGTGAGGCCTTGTGAGCCGACGGGCGAAGACTATCGGGTTACCTTCAGCTGCAACACATGTGGTTACATGTGGCGCGGCTGCCTCGCGCAATCCGTCGCGCAATCTCTCGAAGCTGTATTCGTGCGGCCTCAGTGGCCGCTGCGAGAACGCCAAATAAACACGGCCTCAGGCCAGGCTCAGCACGAGCTTGCCGAAGTGGGCGTTGCGCGCCATGTGCGCGAGCGCCTCGGCGGCTTCGTCGAACGCGAAGCTGCGGTCGATCGGCAGCGCGAGCCGGCCGGTGGCAATCGCCTCGCCCAGGTCGGCGCGCATGCGGCGGTTGAGCTCGCGCACCTCTTCCACGCTGCGTGTGCGAAAGGTCACGCCGACGTAGTGGATGCGTTTCAAGGCATGCAGGTCGAAGTCGAACTCGGCGCGGGTGCCGGCGAGACGGCCCACGTTGACGATGCGTGCCTGCACCGCGCAGGCCCGCATGTTCTGGTTGGCCTGCGCGCCGCTGAGCTGGTCGACGATGAGGTTCACGCCTTTGCCGCCGGTCGCGTCGAGCGCTTGTTGGGGCCAGGTGGTGTCGCTGCTGTCGAGCGCGAGTTGTGCGCCGAAGCCTTGCAGGCGCTCACGCCGCGCGGGTGTGCTCGAGGTGCCGATCACCAGGCCGGCGCCCATCAGGCGTGCGATCTGCAGGCCCATCAAGCCCACACCGGACGACGCACCCTGGATCAACACAGCATCACCCGCTTGCAGGCGCCCGTTGGTGACCAGGGCATCGTGCATGGTCTGCAGCGCAAGGGGCAGCGTGGCGGCCTGCTCGAAGCTCATGCTGGCAGACGGCAGCGGCATCACGCGGCCCTTGTCGGCCACGGTGTACTCGGCGAAGGCCGCGCGGCCCGAGCCCATCACCCGCTCGCCGCGCGCGAAGCCCGTGACACCGGCGCCGAAGTCGACCACCTCGCCGGCCCACTCCATGCCGAGCATCGTGCCGGCACCGCCTTGGCTGCC
>JACMKJ010000530.1 GCA_014380155.1 Rhizobacter sp.
CCAGCGGCCAGGCCAGTTGGTAATAGAAGCTGCCCACCACCCAGACGGCCGCCACCGCAGCGGCCGACGCGAGCCGGGAGCGGCCGGTGACGAGCGTGCCCGCCAGCGCCAACGTGATGCCGCCCAGGGTCGGCAACAAACCCGCCAGGCCGACCCACACCAGCACGACCAGCAACAAGGGCAGCTGCCGCAACAGCGGCCAGGCGCGCGCGATCCAGGCTGCCGCCGTCAGAGCCAGCAGCGCACTGAGCGCCTGCATGCCCAGCCAGGCCACATGGCCGCGTGCCGCACCCGAGCTCACCTCGCGTGTCACCTCGCCCACCAGGCCGCCACCCAGCGTGCCGCCCACCAGAAAGCTCATGCCCGCCAACGCGCCCAGGCCCGCGAGCGTGACCAGCAACCAACCCGCTGCGGCCGACTCGATCAACACCGCCGTCTCCTGCCGCAAGCGGCCTTGTGCCCACATCGCGCCGAGCCAGAACAACAACAGGCCGTGGCAAGCCAGCCAGGCTTCGTCGAGCCCGTGGCGACCGAAGAAGAACGAGCGTGGCCCGAGCAGCGCAAAGCCGACCAGCCCGGCCATCAACGCACCGAACAGCACCCGCAACCAGTCGCGCGCGATGGCCAGCGCCAGGCCCAGCACGACCACGGCGAGCAGCACCGCACCGGCGCGCTCGGGCATGTCGCGAAACACCCCAAAGGCCAGGCTGCCACCACCCACCAGCAGCGCCGGCACCGCGAGCTGCTCCACGAACAGCGGCACGCTGCGCGAGCGCAGCACCACCACCGCACCCGCCAGCACCAGCAGCCCGACGACATAAGGCCCGGCGCTGCGCGTGATCCAGTCGCCGAGCAACAGGCCGACCACGATCAACAACGGGATGGCGGCGAGCCACGCGCCCAGCGCCGTCAGCAGCACCACCGGCCAGGGGCGCGGCGTGGCAGGCTCATCGGCAGGCCGCACACCCACCGCCACAGGGCGGCCCAGCTCGTCACCGTTTACGTCACGCATGGGCACCCCCGTGGCGTTTGCCGAGCTTGAGGATGGCGCTCACCGACGCCGCGAGCAAACCTGCCGCCAACAGGCCGATCAACAGCAGCGAGCCGATCGGGTCGCCCCGCTGATCGTCGAACAGCAGTCGCGACAGGCCCGCCACCACCAGGCAGTTGAGGCCCAGCGCCACTGCACTCAGCACGAACACGTCGAACGCCACCCGCAGGCACAAGAGCCCCGCCGCGCTCGCCATCACCAACAAGCCCAGCGCGTAATGCGGCGCGACCGTCGCGTGGAACAAGCCGCCCAGCGCCGTGGCCGTGGTCATCACCACCGCCAGCGTGGCCGCCGTGCGAAGGCTCCACAGGCCCGCGCCGGTGAAGCGTTGCAGCGGCCGGCTGAGCCAAGCCACCAGCAACACCGCCAGCAGCCCGGCCAGCGCATGGGTGCGCAAGTCTTCGGGCTGCACGCGCCAGCGGTGGCCGAGGTGGGCGTGGGTCCACAAGGAGATCGCCGTCACCACCACCAGCGCCCACGGCGCCCACAGCACGTCGCTGCGTGCGCCCAGGCACAGGGGCAAGGCGAGCACGGCCCACAACGCAAACAACTGCCACGGGTCGGCGCCGGTCTGGTAGGTCTGGCCGAAGTAGGCGAACAAGGCGCCGATGCCCAACAGGGCCAGCAACGCAAGCGGTGCACGCGCTGCCGGTCGCAGCGCCGCGCCTGCACCCATCACGCCGACAAAACCCATCAACAGCGCAAACCGCCCGAAGCGGCCCAGGCTCTCCCAATTGGCGGCGATCCACATCACCACGCCAAAGCCGAGCAGCGCGGCTGCCATCACCGCCAGACCGCGTGGCAACCAGCGCGCGAGCGCGGCGGGTTCAGTCGCGGCATCGTGGCCAAGCTGAAAGTTCATGGCGCATCCCCCTCGTTTGAAGGCACATCTTCGCAGACCCCTCCCGCGCCCTGTAAGACCTGACAGCTGCGTCTCACCCCTGCAACTGGGCTAATGCGGCACACCTTGTCGAGGCCCTTGCATGCTGCGTGTCCTGATCATCGAAGACCTGCCCGTCAACATGCTGTTGATGGTCGCCGTCTTGCAACGCGCGGGGCATGAAGCGATTGAAGCCGGGACGGCTGCGGCCGGCATTGCGCTGGCGCGCGAGCAGCACCCCGACGTGATCCTGATGGACATCCAGCTGCCCGACATGGACGGCCTGGCCGCCACCCGCCTGCTCAAGGCCGACCCGGTGCTGCGCGCCATCCCGGTGATCGCGGTGACCGCCTTCGCGATGAAGGGCGACGAAGACGAGGTGTTTGCCGCCGGCTGCGACGCCTACGTCACCAAGCCGATCCGCTACAAGGAATTCCTGGGCGAGCTCGAAGCGGTGGCGGCTCGCCGCACCCCGGCACCCTAGCCCCCGGCACGCTGTCGGACAGCGCCCACACGCGACCAGGGCACCCGCCGACTGACCCGCGCCGGCACCCCCACCTATGCTCGATCGACGCATTTTTCGCGCACTCAAGGAGCACCCCATGCCGAAGATTTCCGATGTCATCACCCGCCACGTGATCGTGGTGCGCCCCGACGAAACCGTGCAACGCGCGGCCGAACTGATGGCCCAACTCAACGTGGGCTCGCTGCCGGTGTACGACGGCCATGCACTGCTCGGCATCATCACCGACCGCGACATCACCGTGCGCGCCACCGCCTTCAACAAGAGCGCCAGCCAGACCCTGGTGGCCGAAGCCATGACGGCACAAGCCCTGTCGTGCACCGAAGACGACTCGGTCGAAGACGTGCTCAAGCAGATGGGCGACGCGCAGGTGCGCCGCCTGCCAGTGCTCAACCGCGCCAAAGAGATCGTGGGCATCGTCACGCTGGGCGACCTGGCCACCCGCCAGTCGGTCAAGACCGACACCGCCTTGCGCGAGATCTCGCAGCCGAACGAGGCTGTGACCTCGTTCGCCTGAGCGCTCGGCAGCCATGCGCGTCACCACCGCCTGGCTGCTGCTGAAAGACGCCGCAATCTCGTGGAGCGATGACTACGCGCCCAGCATGGGCGCGGCGCTCGCCTACTACACCATCTTCTCGGCTGCGCCCTTGCTGCTGATCGTTGTGTCGGTAGCCGGGCTGGTGTTTGGCCCCGAGGCAGCGCGAGGCGAGATCTATGCGCAGCTGCAGGGCATGATCGGCGACGAGGGCGCGCTGGCCGTGCAGGCCCTGCTGCAAAGCGTCAGCAAACCGGCCGAAGGCGTGCTTGCCACGGTGGTCGGCACTGGCGTGCTGCTGATCGGCGCCACCACGGTGTTTGCCGAGCTGCAAGACGCGCTTGACCGCATCTGGCGTGCACCGGTGCGCGAGCGCATCGGCGGCCTGTGGAGCCTGTTGCGCGCACGCGTGCTCTCGTTCGGCATGATCCTCGGCATCGGTTTTCTGCTGATGGTTTCGCTCGTGGTCAGCGCCGGGTTGTCGGCACTCGGGCGCTGGTGGGCCCCGATGTTCGGCGGCTGGGAGCTGCTGGCACAAATCGCCAACCTGGTGGTGAGCTTCGTGCTCATCACCGTGATCTTTGCGTTGATCTACAAGATCATGCCGCGCGTGCGTGTGGCGTGGCGCGATGTGTGGGTGGGCGCGGCGGTCACCGCCCTGCTGTTCACCATCGGCAAGTCGCTCATCGGCCTGTACATCGGCCGCAGCGGCGTGACCTCGGGCTTCGGCGCCGCCGGCTCATTGGCGGTGGTGTTGTTGTGGGTCTATTACTCGGCGCAGATCTTCCTGCTGGGCGCCGAATTCACCTGGGTTTACGCCCACCGCGAAGGCACCCGCGTCGGCCTGGACGCCGACCAGCCGGCGGGCGCGGCGCAGGATTCCACCATCCAGGGCGCCAAGACCAAGCAGCAGATCGCGGCCCGCAGCGCGGCCGCCGGGCTCGCCATCGAAGCCGCCGAGGAAGG
>JACMKJ010000531.1 GCA_014380155.1 Rhizobacter sp.
AGGTGGGCAACATGTCGGCCTTCGAGCGCGAGTTCCATGTGGAGCAGGTGATCAAGCTGGAGCGCAACTACCGCTCGTTCGGCAACATCCTCGACGCGGCCAATGAGCTGATCGCCCGCAACACCAACCGCCTGGGCAAGAACCTGCGCACCGAGGCCGGCCCCGGCGAGCCGGTGCGGGTGTTCGAGGCGACGAGTGACTTTTCGGAAGCGCAGTGGTTTGTCGACGAAGCCCGGCAACTGCACCGCGACGGCATTGCCCGCAGCAACATCGCCCTGCTCTACCGCAGCAACGCGCAAAGCCGCGTGATCGAGAGTGCGCTCTTCAATGCCGGCATGCCCTACAAGGTGTACGGCGGCCTGCGCTTCTTCGAGCGTGCCGAGGTGAAACATGCGCTGAGCTACCTGCGCTTGATCGAGAACCCGAGCGACGACACCAGCTTCTTGCGGGTGGTCAACTTTCCCACGCGTGGCATCGGTGCACGCACCATCGAGCTGCTGCAAGACTCCGCGCGCCAGAGTGGGCGCAGCCTTTATCAAAGCGTGAGCGCGGTCGCCGGCAAGGGCGGCAACAACCTGCAGGCTTTCGTGGCGCTGATCGACGCGATGCGCGATGCCACCCACGGCCTCAACCTGCGCGAGATCATCGAGCGCATGCTGCAGGCCTCGGGCCTGGTCGACTTCTACAAGACCGACAAGGAAGGCAAGGACCGGCTGGAGAACCTGGAAGAACTGGTCAACGCCGCCGAAGCTTTCGTCACGCAAGAAGGTTTTGGCAAGGACGCGGTGGCGCTTCCGGTCGATGAACACGGCGACACCGCCGCGATGGTGGCCGAGCTCGCGCCCGACGCCGAAACCGGCGAGATCATGTCGCCGCTGGCCGCCTTCTTGACGCACGCTTCGCTCGAAGCCGGCGACAACCAGGCGCAGGCTGGGCAAGACGCGATCCAGCTGATGACGGTGCACTCGGCCAAGGGCCTCGAGTTCGATGCGGTGTTCATCACCGGGCTGGAAGAAGGTTTGTTCCCGCACGAGAACAGCGTGTCAGACATCGACGGTCTGGAAGAAGAGCGCCGCCTGATGTACGTGGCCATCACCCGTGCCCGCAAGCGCCTGTACCTGAGCTTCAGCCAGACGCGCATGCTGCACGGCCAGACACGCTACAACATCAAGAGTCGCTTCTTCGACGAGCTGCCCGAATCGGCCTTGCGCTGGATCACGCCGCGCAACCAGGGCTTCGGCTCGGGCTTTGCGCGCGAGTACCAGTCGGCCTGGGCCAAGGGCTCGGGCCTAGGCTCGATCGTCGGGGCGGGCGATGTGGCGCGTGCGGCGCCCATGAATGCCGGCCCGGTCACCAAGAGCAGCCACGGCCTGCGCTCAGGCCAGAGCGTGTTTCACACCAAGTTCGGCGAGGGCGTGATCGTCACGCTTGAAGGTGTGGGCGAGGATGCCCGCGCTCAGGTCAACTTTGGCCGCCACGGCATGAAGTGGCTGGCCCTGAGCGTGGCCAAGCTGACGCCGATCGAGTGAGGAGCGTCGTCAGCCGGTGGCTCAGCGCAGCAGCCTGCCGCCGGTGCCGATGACGGTCACTTCAACAAAGCGTGAACCCACACGGTTGCCGTCGCCGAAGTTGACCTTGAAGCCGCCAGTGTCGTAGTCGCGCATGTCGGCCAGCTGGGCCAGCACTTTTTCGCGCGACGGGTCGGCGCGGGCGCGCTTCACCGCCTCGACCAGCACCTTGGCAGCGATGAAGCCTTCCATGCTGGCGTAAGAGATCGTCTTGGTGGGGGCGTACTGTTTCATCGCCGCATGGAACTCGCGTACCACCGGCACAGGCGAGCTCATGTTGTAGGGGAAGGGCATCACCTGCGCGATGCCCACGCCGCGTGCCAGGTCTTCGCCGGTGTTCTTCAGCAGCTCCTTGAAGTTGACGACCGAGATGCTGAACAAGCGCGCCCGGTTGCCCGACTCGCGCAGCTTCTTGATGAGGGCCGACGAGGCCTTGTTGACGGCGACCATGATCACCGCATCGGGGTTGCCGGCCATGATGCCGGCGGCGGCGGTTTCGATGTCGTCAGGCTTGGTGCGGTCGTAGTTGCCGGTCGCCACGGCCTTCAGGTTGAGCTTGGTGAGGGCCGCTTCGGCACCGGCCAGGCCGCTCTTGCCGAAGCCGTCGTTTTGATAGAACACCGCGAACTTGCGCAGGCCGAGCGTGTGCAGGTGCTCCACCATGCGGGATGTTTCGTCGGTGTAGCTGGCGCGCAGGTGGAAAAGGTATGGGTTGACCGGGTTGCGCAGGTCTTCTGCGCCGGTGTACGGCGCGAGCAGGGCGATCTTGTTGTCGCTCAGGATGTTGTTCTTGTTGATCGCCAGGATGTTGGCCGTGCCCACGTAGCCGAACAGCGCCACCGGGTTGTCTTTTTCCAGGATCTCCTTGGTGTGTGCGACCGTCGCTTCGGGCTTGTAGGCGTCGTCTTTCTGCACCACGCGGATCTTGCGGCCGTAGATGCCGCCCTTGGCGTTGACGCTGGCGAAGTAGGCCGCTGCGCCCGACGAGTATTCATCACCGGTGCCGGCGATCACGCCGGTGAGCGGCACCACCTGGCCGATCACCACCTCGCTCGCGGCGAGCGCGGGCGCGGCCAACAAGGCCAACGCGGCTGCGGTCAGCGCCGAAGCCAGAAACGACTGAAGAGAAACCTGGGTGCCACGCATGCACGATCTCCTTGGGGGTGCGGCATACGCGCCGCGCTTGCGATTGATGTTGCGTGGCAGTCTAGGCGCGCTGAAGCGCATTTAGCACGTACGTCTGCCCTGCACAGCGTGACGCTGTGCACACATGACGATACTTTGGTGCTGGGTCAGACGTCGATTTCGTCCACCTCGCGGTAGACGTCGCGCAGCCACATCTTCAAGCGCTGGCGGTCCATCAGGCCCAGGCTGGCCGGGCCTTCGGCGTCTTGTGGTGTCTTGGCCTTCCAGAAGCTGCTGCTGCTGGCGTCGATCTTGTTGATGACCGAGTCGTGCAGCTTGCGCACCGACACCACCTGCGCGCCGAGCGACAACGCACGCGACTGTTCGCCCGATTGTTCGAGCACCGAGAAGTCGCTGCCACGCACGTGGTTGCGCACCAGCACGTACTTCAGCGCGGGGCCGAAGCGGTCGAGCAGCTTCTTGAGCAGGTCGACCGAGTCTTTGCCGGTGTCCATCACGTGCCAGTAGTGGATGGAGGAGCCCATTTCGTCGATGAGATTGAGCACGCCGGAGTCGTCCATCCAGCGCACCAGGGGGTCGTGGGTCTGCGCGGCCAGGTCGACCAGGATGCGACGCTGCGGCTGGTCGACGGTGGCTTCGACGATGGCGTCGAGCGCTTCATAACGATCCACCACCACCGGCGACGCATAACCCGCATAAAAGCGCATCAGCGCGGGGTGCGAACGGTCGGTGTCGAAGCCGAGAAAGGGCAGCTGCTTGTCGATCATGTACTGCGCCAGAACACGCGCCACGAGCGATTTGCCCACGCCGCCTTTTTCACCGCCGATGAAATGGATGTTGCTCATCGAGATCTTCTCCTTGTTGGGGTCGCACCGCCCTCAGAAGGGCAGCCCGGAGTATGACGGCAAGACGCGTGCCGGCCCGGTTGGGCCGGGCGGAGTCATTTGGCTGTCACGGGAGTGTCATTCGCCTTTCATGCGCCCTTCCTAAGCTGCGGGCCACCTTTCCAAAGTGAGAACCACGTGAACACAGCTCCCGAGCGCTCTACCGCTGACACCGACGACATCGACCACAACAACTCCGGCAACGAAACCTTCCGCACCGTGCTCGACGCACGCCTGAGCCGCCGCTCCATCCTGCGCGGTGGCGTGGGCACGGCCGCGACCGCCGTGCTGGGCAGCTGGGGCCTGGCTGC
>JACMKJ010000532.1 GCA_014380155.1 Rhizobacter sp.
CTTGTCGCGCACAAAGCGCCCGTTCACATACACGTACTGCTGGTCGGCCCGGCTGCGCGCGGCCGCCGGCGTGCCGGCGCGGCCAGTCACACGCAGCGGGCCGACCTCGAACGTCACCTCGCGGCTTTCGCCCATGAACTCTTCGCCCAGCACCTCGCGCACACGCTGGACTGATGCCGAGCGCCGCCATTGCTGTACCAGCTTGCCTTCGTGCCAGACGGCAAAGCCCACATCGGGCCGCACCAGCGCATGGCGGCGCACGGCCTCGATGCAATGCGCGAGCTCTGTCGCGTCGGTTTTCAAAAACTTGCGCCGGGCCGGGGTGGCAAAAAAGAGTTCACGCACCTCGACACTCGTGCCTACGCCGCGCGCCGCGGGCACCAGCTCGCCCGAGCGGGCATCGATACGCAGCGCGTGCGGCGCGCTCACGGTGCGGCTGGCGATGCTCAGCTCGGCCACCGAGCCGATGGCTGCCAGCGCTTCGCCGCGAAACCCCATGGTCGCCACGTTTTCCAGCTCGCTGAGCGAGGCGATCTTGCTGGTGGCGTGGCGGCGCAGTGCCAGTGGCAACTCATCGGCCGGGATGCCTGCACCGTCGTCTTCGACGACGATGCTGCGCACGCCGCCGGCCATCAGCTTGACCACCACCTCGGTGGCACCGGCGTCGAGCGCGTTGTCGACCAGCTCGCGCACCACCGAGGCCGGGCGCTCCACCACCTCGCCAGCGGCAATCTGGCTGATCAGCTCGTCGGGCAGCTCACGGATGGGTCGACGGGGGGGCTGCAGCGCGGCATTCATCGGGGCATTGTATGAAGGCGTCACGGTCTCGCCGCGATAATGCCGCCGCATGGACATCATCGCCTTTCTCATTGATTTCATCCTGCACGTCGACGTGCACCTGGCCAGCTTCGTGGCGAATTACGGCACCTGGGTCTACGCGCTCTTGTTCCTGATCATCTTCGTCGAGACCGGCGTGGTGGTGATGCCCTTCCTGCCGGGTGACTCGCTGCTGTTCGTGGTCGGCGCGCTGTGCGGCGCAGGGCTGATGAACTTCCCGCTGGCGGTGGGCTTGCTCACCGTGGCCGCCATCCTCGGCGACCAGTGCAACTACAGCATCGGCCGCTACTTCGGGCCCAAGGTGTTCCAGTGGGAGAACTCGCGCTTCTTCAACCGCCGGGCCTTCGACCAGGCCCATGCCTTCTACGAAAAGCACGGCGGCATCACCATCATCGCGGCCCGCTTCCTGCCGTTTCTGCGCACCTTCGTGCCCTTCGTGGCCGGGGTAGCCGATATGACACGCAGCCGCTTCACGCTTTTCAACATCGTCGGCGCGGCGCTGTGGGTCGGCGGGGTCACGCTGGCCGGCTACCTCTTCGGCAACATCCCGTGGGTCAAGCAGCACCTGGACAAGATCATCTGGGCCGCGATCTTCCTGCCTGGGCTGCTGGTGCTCTTGGGCGCCTGGAAGGCGCGGCGCAACGCGCTCAAAGCTGCCGCTGCCGCGCCAGCGGCGGGTTCTTCGCAAAGTAACGCTTGATGCCCGAAGCGAGCGCATCGACCAGCTGCTCACGGTAGGCGTCGCTGCGCAGCTTGGCCTCTTCTTCGGGGTTGGAGATGAAGGCCGTCTCGACCAGGATCGAAGGCACGTCAGGCGCTTTCAGCACGGCAAACCCCGCCTGCTCGACACTGCCCTTGTGCAGGTAGCCCACCTTGCGGATCTGTCCCAGCACCTCGCCACCGAGCTTGAGGCTGTCTTTGATCTGCGCGGTGGTGCTCATGTCGAGCAAGGCCCTGGCCACCGCTGCGTCTTTCACCTTGATGTTGACGCCACCCACCAGGTCGGCGGCGTTCTCGCGGTTGGCCATCCAGCGCGCGGCGCTGCTGCTGGCACCGGTTTGCGACAAGGCAAACACCGAGGCGCCACGAGCCTGCGGCTTGAAAAAAGCGTCAGCGTGGATCGACACGAACAGGTCGGCCTGCACCCGCCGCGCCTTGCGCACGCGCTCTTGCAAGGGCACGAAGAAGTCGGCGTCGCGCGTGAGCATGGCGCGCATGCCGGGCACGGCGTTGATGCGGTCGCGCAACTTGAGCGCCACCGAAAGCACCACGTCTTTTTCGCGCAGGCCGGTGGGGCCGATGGCGCCCGGGTCTTCGCCGCCATGGCCGGGGTCGATGGCCACGATGATGAGCCGATCGATGCGGGCCTGGGTCATCGCAGGTACCGATGCCGCAGCGACCGGTGCCGGGGTTGAAATCGGCGGCGGCGGCGTGCCCATGGGCTTGTTCATCTTGCCGATGAACTCGCCCAGGGCATCTTGCACCGCCTGAGCCGCTTGCTGCTCGGCCTGGCTCTTGTCCTGGATCAGCGTGAGCAGCGGATCGCGCTCTTTCGTCGGGTGCAGGTCGAACACCAATCGGTGCTGATAAGCGGCCACCGGCGCCAGCGTGAAAAGCTGCGGCGCAGTCGCTTGCTTGAGATCGATCACCAGGCGCACCACACGCGGCATGTTCTGGCCCACACGCACACCGGCGATGAAGGGGTCGTCGGGTTTCACCTTGCCGACCAGCTCGCGCAACTCGGGGCTCAGCTCCAGGCCGTCGATGTCGATGACCAACCGGGCTGGATTCGAGAGCAGCGAGTGTTTGACCGTGAGCGCGGTGTCGGACTCGAGCGTCACCCGCGTGTATTCGTCGGCCGGCCACACACGCACGGCCACGATGCTGGCGCCGAAGGCCAACTCGCTGCTGCCGAGCAGCAACACCACGCTGCCCATCTGACGCAGTGCACCGCGCCGATTCAAGGCAGCAACTCCACGCCGCGCGGGGTCAAGGCTTCAAAGTTCACGCGACGTTGGTCTCCATCGAGCGGTGTGAGTTCCATGCGCAAGTCAGGCACCGGCAACAAGCCGGCTGCCTGCTCGGGCCACTCGGCGAGCTTCAGGCCTGTGCTCGCGAACACGTCGCGAAAACCGGCGTCTTCAAACTCTTGCGGGTCTTTGAAGCGGTAGAAGTCGAAGTGCCAGATTTCAAGATCGGGCACCTCATACGACTCCATCACCGCGTAGGTCGGGCTCTTGATGCGCCCTTGCACACCGAGCGCCTGCAGCAGGTGGCGCACGAACGTCGTCTTGCCCGAACCCAGCGTGCCGTGCAGTTCGACGAAGGCTTCGCGAAGCGCCGGCTTTTGCGCCAGCGCCTGCGCGGTGGCGCAACAAGCGGCTTCGTCTGCCCAGTGCACGGTGCGAGTTCCTAGAATCGACAAATGACCGACGCTCTCAAGTTGGGTGGTGAAAGCCTGATCGCGCTGGTGTCACAACTGCGCGAATGGGCCACGGCGCTCGGATTTTCCCAGATCGGTGTGGCCGATGTGGATTTGTCTTCGGCCGAACCTGGTCTGTTGGCGTGGCTTCACAACGGCTTTCACGGCGACATGGTTTACATGGCGCGGCACGGTATCAGACGCGCACGCCCCGCCGAGCTGGTGCCGGGCACCGTGCGCGTTATCACTGCGCGCATGGACTACCTGCCGCGCAACACGCCCGATGAATGGCAGGCAGTTGAATGGCAACACATCGGCACGCCCGCTGAGGCCAGCGTGTCGGTCTACGCCCGGGGGCGCGACTATCACAAGGTGCTGCGCACGCGCCTGCAAAAACTGGCCGAGCGTCTGGGTGAAGCCGTCGGCCCCGTCGGCCACCGTGTGTTCACCGACTCGGCACCGGTGCTCGAGGTCGAACTCGCCTCGCGCAGCGGCATCGGGTGGCGCGGCAAGCACACGCTCGCGCTGCACCGCGAGGCGGGGTCGATGTTTTTCCTGGGTGAGATCTACATCGACCTGCCGCTGCCGGTGTCGGAGCCGGTCAGCTCGCATTGCGGCAGCTGCAGTGCCTGCATCGACGTGTGCCCCACGCAGGCCATCATCGGCCCTTATCGGGTGGACGCGCGGCGGTGCATCTCATACCTGACCATCGAGCACCACGGCCCCATTCCCGAAGAACTGCGCGCGCCCATGGGCAACCGCATCTATGGGTGTGACGACTGCCAGCTGGTGTGCCCGTGGAACAAATACGCCCAACGCAGCACCCTGCCCGACTTCGACCCGCGCGAGCCGCTCACCCACGCCAGCCTGCTGCAGCTGTGGGGCTGGTCGGAAGGCGACTTCCTGCGCCACACCGAAGGCGGCCCGATCCGCCGTATTGGCTATGAGCGCTGGCGGCGCAACCTCGCCGTCGGCCTGGGCAACGCCTTGCGTGCGCACCCCGATGCGCAGATGACCGAGGCCTTGCAATCGGCCCGCGAGGGTGCGAGCGATCTGGTGCGCGAGCACATCGACTGGGCCCTGGCGCAGCGCCTCACACCGGCAGAGCAGACAACACCCCCAGCCACAGCGGGATGCTGAACATGCCGAGCACGGTCGAGAGCGTCACCAGCCCCGCCACATAAGGCGCATCGCCGCCCATGCGCGCCGCGAGCACATAGGCGCTGGATGCAGTGGGCATGGCCGCAAACAGCAGCACCATCTGGTGCTGCGCACTCGGCAACACGAGCGCCAAGCCGAGACCGAGGCCAATGGCCGGCAAGACCAGATGCCGGATGGTCAGCAAGGCCGCTGCCAAGCCAGGTGCACGCTTCAGACCACCGAGCTTGAGCCCCGCACCCACCGCGAGCAAGCCGATGGGCAAGGCGGCCACCCCGATGCGCTGCAAGGTGGTCGCCACCGCCTCGGGGAAGCTCACACCCGCTGCATTGGCAGCGAGCCCTGCGAGGGTGCTGATGATGAGAGGGTTGCGCGCCAGCTCGCGCAGGTAGGCGTGCCCACCATGACGGGCCAGCGACCACACCGCCGCCACGTTGGCGATGGGCACGCACAAGGCCACGATCAGCGCCATCCACGCCACACCCTGGGCGCCACCCAGGCGCTCCGACAAAGCCAACGCAATGTACGAATTGAAGCGAAACGCCACCTGCGCGCCCGATGCGTGCATGCCCGCATCGACGCCCGGCCAAAGCCGCAGTGAAAACGCCAGCGCCACGCCGCATAACATCACACCCACACCCGCACCCGCCAGGCTCATGGTTTGTGTCGGTTGCA
Source organism: Rhizobacter sp. (assembly GCA_014380155.1). GTDB lineage: Bacteria > Pseudomonadota > Gammaproteobacteria > Burkholderiales > Burkholderiaceae_C > Rhizobacter. The sequence goes on from JACMKJ010000532.1 coordinate 5,093, forward strand.
ACGGGCTGTTGACGATGGAGTTGAACAGCAACACCGGAAACAGCAGGTAGTACACCAGGCGTTCGGCGCTTTCCCACAACGGCCGGTCGAGCGGCGTGTAGCGGCACAGCAAGAAGCCGCAAGCAATCAGCAGAAAATCTGGAAGAAGGAGCAGGCCAAGGGACATGGGCTGAGTGTGCCAGCGCAAGGGATATGTTCATCCGTGGTCGCTGCGTAGTTTCCACAGTCGCCAAGGCATGGTTCAGCGTGCAGCATGCACCTTGAATCTCGCATCACTTTTCAGGAGCCTCCATGCAACGCAGAACCCTCATTGCCACCGCCCTTGTGTTGTCGGCCGCGGCTCCGTCCGTGTGGGCACAGGCCTACCCCAACAAGCCAGTGCGGCTCGTGGTGCCCTTCGCCCCCGGCGGCACCACCGACATCGTGGCCCGCGTGCTGGCCGAGAAGATCAACGGCCCGCTCGGGCAGACCATGATCGTCGAGAACAAGGCCGGCGGCGGCGGCTCGATCGGTGCCAACGAGATCGCCAAAGCCGCCCCCGACGGCTACTCGCTCGGCATGGCCACCGTCTCCACGACCGCCGCCAACCCGGCCATCAACCCGAAGATCCCGTACAACACGCTGACCGACTTCACGCCCATCATCAACGTGGCGGCCACACCCAACGTGATTGCGGTGCACCCGAGCTTCCCGGCGCGCGACTACAAGGGCTTTCTCGCCGAGCTGAAGAAGAACCCCGGCAAGTACTCGTTTGCCAGCTCCGGCACGGGTGGCATCGGCCACTTGCAGATGGAGCTGTTCAAGAACCTTTCGGGCACCTTCGTCACCCACATTCCGTACCGCGGTGCAGGCCCGGCGCTCAACGACACCGTGGCCGGCCAGGTGCCGATGATCTTTGACAACATGCCCTCGGCCCTGCCCTTCATCAAGGAGGGCCGCCTGATCGCCATCGTGGTGGCCGCACCCAACCGGCTTGCCGCCCTGCCCAACGTGCCCACATTCAAGGAAGTGGGGCTGGAGCCGGTGAACCGCATGGCCTACTACGGCATCCTCGGCCCCAAGGGCATGCCCAAGGATGTGGTCGACAAGATCCACGCCGCCGTGAAGAAGACCGTTGAAGACCCGGCTGTGAAAAAGCGCATCGAAGACACCGGCTCGCTGATCGTGGCCAACACACCCGAGCAATTCGCCGAGCAGATCAAGGCCGAGTTCGAGGTGTATAAAAAGGTCGTTGCGCAACAAAAGCTCCAACTCGATTGAGTGCTGATTCGTTGAAAGAAAGCCACAGCGCGATCGACCGTTTCATCGACGCGCTGTGGATTGAAGACGGCCTCTCGGCCAACACGCTGGCCGCCTACCGGCGCGACCTCACGCTCTACGCCCAGTGGCTGGCCCATGGCGCCAACAAGTCGCTCAACGACAGCACTGAGGCCGACCTGCGCGAGCACGCCATTGCGCAGCACGCCGCCACCAAGGCCACCACGGCCAACCGCCGGCTCACGGTGTTCAAGCGCTACTTCCGTTGGGCGCTGCGAGAGCAACTGTTGCTGGCCGACCCCACCCTCAAGCTGCTGAGTGCCAAACAGCCGCTTCGTGTGCCCAAGACACTGAGCGAAGCGCAGGTCGAAACCCTGCTCAACGCGCCCGACACCGAGACCCCGCTCGGCCTGCGCGACCGCACCATGCTCGAGCTGATGTACGCGAGCGGCCTGCGCGTGAGCGAGCTGGTCACGCTCAAGAGCGTGCACCTGAGCCTGGCCGACGGTGTGCTGCGCGTCACCGGCAAGGGTGCCAAGGAGCGCCTGGTGCCGTTTGGCGAAGAAGCCCACGCCTGGCTCACGTGCTACCTGGCCGAAGCGCGCGCGACCATCCTGCACGGCCAGGCGAGCGATGCGCTCTTCGTCACCGCCCGCGGCGGCGCGATGACGCGGCAGATGTTCTGGCAGATCATCAAGAAGCAGGCCCTGCAGGGCGGCGTGACGGTGCCGCTGTCGCCCCACACGCTGCGCCATGCGTTTGCCACCCATCTGCTGAACCACGGCGCCGACCTGCGCGCCGTGCAGATGCTGCTCGGCCACGCCGACATCTCCACCACCACCATCTACACCCATGTGGCGCGGGAGCGGCTGAAGTCGTTGCACGCCCAACACCACCCGCGCGGCTGAGTTGCTCCGGTGTGCGTGTTCCAATTGGAGCCGTAACCGAGACGACCCATGGCCACGCTGAAATTGAAGAAACCCGCCGGCCCTGCCAAAACCGACCGAGCGCCCGTTCGTGGCACCGGCTCAGGCGTGAAAAAGCGCCCCACCCTGGCCGAAGCCCAGAACCAGCGCGCCGAGCGCGAAGCGCGCTACCAGGAGCAGTTGCGCCAGCGTTTCGGCGACAAGCCACCGGCCGGCTTCGCC
>JACMKJ010000533.1 GCA_014380155.1 Rhizobacter sp.
GCGCCGCCGCCCGTCAGGCCCCGCCCCCAAGACCTCACGCCCTCTGGCACGGTGCCCGGCGTCAAGCCTTCGCGGCTGGTGTTTGACTCTGCACCCGCCCCGTTTGACGCCATCCCGCCGGCCGGCGTGCCCATCGCCCCCAGTGCACCACCCGACGCGCTGTGGGCTGCCTTCTGCCAAGGCGCCGGCGTCAACATCAAGCTGCCACAAGGCCTCACGCCCGAGCTGATGAAGGTGCTGGGCCAGGTGTTGCACCACTCGATCGACGGCACCATCAAGCTCGTGGCCGTGCGCGCCGCCGCCAAGCAGGAGCTGAAGGCCGACGTGACCACCATCCAGGCGCGCAACAACAACCCGCTCAAGTTTTCGCCCGACGCGGGCGCGGCCATCGAGCAGCTGCTGCAGCCGCCGATGCGCGGTTTCATGATGGGCCCGGTGGCCGTGAACGACGTGATGGACGACCTGCTCGGCCACGCCATCGGCACCATGGCCGGCATGCGCGCCGCCCTCACCGGCGTGCTCGACAAGTTCGAGCCCGGCAAGCTCGAAGGCAAGCTCGCCGGCAACAGCGTGCTCGACAGCGTGTTGCCGATGAACCGCCGCGCCAAACTCTGGGAGCTGTACCTGCAGCACTTCAAGCGCATCCGAGACGATGCGCAAGACGACTTCCACGACCTCTTCGGCAAGGCCTTCATCGAAGCCTACGAAGAGCAGCTCGACAGGCTCGACGCGTCTCGCCACCCCACCATCTAGACATGAAGCCCCCACGCTCACTACGTTCACTGCCCCCCGAGGGGGCGCGTCAGCGCCTTCGGGCGGCCGGGCGCCGCTGACCATGCTCGAGGTTGAAATCGCCTCGCGCTGCGAGGTGGGCGCGCGCAGCCACAACGAAGACGATCTGCGCCACGGCCAGAGCGGCTCCTTCTGGTTCGCCGTCTTGTCTGACGGCGCGGGCGGCCATAAAGGGGGTGCCATCGCGTCCGACATCGTCGTGCGCATGACCGCGCTCGGCCTGCAGTCGGCCACGCAGGCCTCGCCCGGCTACCTCACGCAGTTGGTGTGTGATGCCAACGAAGCCCTGGCGCAAAAGCAGGACAAGCGCAGCCGCGACCGCATGCACGCCACCCTGGTGGCGCTGTGGATCGACGCCCGCCGCGAAGAAGCGCTGTGGACGCACGTCGGCGACTCGCGCCTCTACATGCTTCGCCACGGCCGTGTGATGCACGTGACGCAAGACGACAGCGTGGTGCAGCGCATGGTCGACGCCGGCTACCTGACACCCGAAGAAGCGCTGACCCACCCCAAGAAAAACCAGTTGCTGGCCGCCATGGGTGCCGAAGGCGGCATCGACCCCAACACCATCGACAGCCACATGGCGGTAGAAGACGGCGACGCCTTCCTGCTGTGCTCAGACGGCTGGTGGGACCACTTCGACCAACGCGCCATCGAATCGGCCTTTGCCGACTCGAAAACCCCGCAAGACTGGCTCGACCGCATGGCGGCCCACATCCACCAGGCCGCGACGCCGCGCCAAGACAACTACAGCGCCGTGGCGGTGTGGGTCGGCGACCCGGCGGAGACCACGCGCATGTCCAGCCTGTGGGGTGACACGGTGCCGGGGCCTCTTTTGCCCCCATAGATCGAGATGAAACCACATCGCTCGCCAGGGTGACCTTGGTCGCTTTCCCTGCGCGCCACAATCGTTCACCATGCGACCAGCTTGAACCCAGGAGTAACCCATGCGTTCCACCCTCACCTCTGCCCCGAAGATCGTCGCCGCACTGCTGCTGGCCGGCGCCTGCGCCACCACCTGGGCGCAAGACACCACCTTGCTCAAGGGCAACAAGGTCACCGAATCCAACCTGCTGGACGCGCTGACCCCGGCGCCCGAGCCGGTGCTCACGCGCAGCCTCAAGGTGAGCCGCAGCACCGACGCCGTGCTCGCCCCGAAGAAGAAGGCCAGCGCTTCGCTGCTGATCACCTTCGAGACGAATTCGGCTGACCTCACCGCCGCCGCCAAACAACAGCTCGACGTGGTGGCTGCCGCGTTGAAGAACGACCGCCTGGCCGAGTACAGCTTCAACGTCGAAGGCCATGCCGACCCGCGCGGTGTGGCTGAAGCCAACCTGTTGCTCTCGCAGCAGCGCGCCGAGAGCGTGCGCGCCTACCTGGTGTCGTCGCACAACATCGCTGCCGAGCGCCTGAAGGCCGAGGGCAAGGGCGACACCGACCTGCTCAACCGCAAGGTGCCGGCCGCGCCGGAGAACCGCCGCGTCACGATCGTGACGAACACGCAGTAAACCAAGACCTCAGACGGCGAACGACCATTCGCTGAGATCGGCGCGCTCGAAGCGCCGGTCTTTTTCAAGCCGCTGGTTCTCCGCCTCGACCCAGCGAGCCGCCAACGGCAGCGGGCCAAAACCCGCCTCGACGTTGATGTGCCCCGCGTCACCCAGGTTCAACCACCGGCAGCCCCACCGTTGCGCCCAGTCGCGGCTGCGCGCGAACGCCATCCACGGGTCGTTGCTGCTGGCGACCCAGGTGCAACGCAGTGGCAAGGGCTCGGCCGGCAGGCTGTACTCCAGACCAAAGCGCTCCGGGTCGGCCGGCGCCACCAACAAGGCCGCACGGAGGTTCGTGGCCGCCTGGGTTTGCAGATGACGCGCCAGCACCAGGCAGCCAAAGCTGTGTGCCGCCACCAGCCAGGGCCCGGGGCCGGCTGCGGCAAGCGTCTCGCCCAGCCGCTCAGCCCATTCATCGATGGCCGGCTCGCCCCAGTCGCTCTGCTCGACCCGCACCGCGCCGGGGTAACGTGCCTGCAGCCAGCTTTGCCAATGGGTCGGCCCGCTGTTGTGAAGACCCGGCACGATCAGCAGCCGCACACGCGACTCCGAGGGCTTGTTCACAGCGTCGCGATCGACACCTCGGTCGACTTCACCAACGCCACGACTTCCTTGCCGGGCACCAAGCCCAACTCCTTCACCGAGCGAGTGGTGATCACCGAGGTGACGATCAGGCCCGAGGGCGTTTCGACATCGACCTCGGACACGACTGGCCCTTCGATCACCTCTTTGACCTTGCCGCGAAACTGGTTGCGCACATTGATGGCTTGAATCGTCATGGTGAATATCTTCTTTGGGGGTTCAGATGGCCCAACGCAGCGCGCTGGCCTGTTGGGGTTGCAGCACAAGCGCCGCAGGCTCGTCGGGTTGCGACAGCACCCGCTGCAGCACACGGTCTTCAAAAGCGGCAAACGCCGCGTGGCCACGCGAGCGAGGCCGCGCCAGGGGCACACGCTCGTCGAAGGCGACACGCTGGTCTTCGATCAGCAACACTCGGTCGGCCACAGCCACCGCCTCGGCGACGTCGTGCGTGACCAGCAGCGCGGTGAAACCGTGCTGCTGCCACAGGCGCTCGATCAGCGCATGCATCTCGATGCGGGTGAGCGCGTCGAGGGCGCCCAGAGGCTCGTCGAGCAGCAGCAGGCGCGGCCGGTGCACCAGGGCGCGTGCCAGCGCCACACGTTGCCGCTGACCGCCCGACAGCACGGCTGGCCACTCGTGCGCGCGTTCGGCCAGGCCGACCTGGGCGAGCGCCTCGCGCGCACGGGCCAATGCATCGAGCCCACGCAGGCCGAGTGCCACGTTGTCGAGCACACGTTTCCAGGGCAGCAGGCGCGCGTCTTGAAACATGATGCGCACGTCGGGGTGCGCAGCGCGCGCAGGCTCGTCGCCCAGCTGCAGGCTGCCCGCACTGGCCGCGTCCAGCCCTGCGACGAGACGCAGCAAGGTGCTCTTGCCGCAGCCACTGCGCCCCACCAGCGCCACAAATTCGCCCGGCGCGACGTCGAGGTCAATGCCTTTGAGCACCTCGCGCTGACCATAAGACTTGGCCAGGCCACGCAGGCGGATTGGCAAGCCCGGTGAGGCGCGGCTGACACGTGGCGTGACGATGCTGGGCGCCCATGCTCGAGGCGCGGCCTCGGAGGCTTGCACGAAGGTATCGAGTTCGGTGACTGCGTTCATGTGAGCCTTGGTCATGCGGCCACTGCCACGGCGGCAGCAGCTTGCGGTTGGGCGTAACCGGGGTGCCAGCGCAACCACCAGCGCTCCAGGCCCTTGGCGGCGCTGTCGGCCAGCTTGCCGAGCAGCGCGTACAACAAGATGCCAACCACCACCACGTCGGTTTGCAAGAACTCGCGGGCGTTCATCGTCATGTAGCCGATACCCGATTGAGCCGAAACCGTTTCGGCCACGATCAGCAGCACCCACATCAGGCCCAGCGAGAAGCGCAAACCCACCAGGATGCTGGGCAAGGCGCCCGGCAAGATGACCTGGCGGTACAAGGCCCAGCCCGTCACGCCGTAGCTGCGCGCCATCTCGATCAGGTTCGGGTCGACCGAACGGATGCCGTGAAAGGTGTTCAGGTAGATCGGGAAGAACACCCCCACCGACACCAGGAAGAGCTTGGCCGACTCGTCGATGCCGAACCACAGGATCACCAGCGGGATCAAGGCCAGCGCCGGGATGTTGCGCACCATCTGCAGCGTGGTGTCGAGCAGCGTCTCGGCACGGCGAAAGGTGCCGTTGAGCAGGCCCAGCGCCAGCCCCAACCCGCCACCGACGGCCAAGCCGGTGAACGCACGCCCCGCGCTCACGCTGACGTGCTCCCACAGCTCACCCGAGGCCATCAGCTTCCACAAGGCCGACAGCACTGCTAGCGGCTCGGGCAGCACGCGGGTCGACAGCCAGCCCACACGCGCCGACAACTCCCATACGGTGATCAACACGATGGGCAAGGCCCAGGGCGTGAGCGCGGCAAGCGAGGCCCGCGCATTCTTGGATGAAAGGCCTGCCATGCGTCGCCCTGTCAGCTGGCCGAGACCGCGCGTGCGTTGGTCGTCGCTTTGGAGACGTCACGCGGCACATAGGTGTTGGCCACCACCTCGCCAAACGGCCCGGTCAGCACCTGCTGTGCGAGCTTGTCGCGCAAGGCGATGGGCAGCAGCGGGAACACCAGCTCGGCAAAGCGGTAAGCCTCTTCCAGGTGCGGGTAGCCCGACAAGATGAAGTACTCGAGCCCGAGCGCCGCATAGTCCTTGATGCGGTCGGCCACCTGCTGCGGGTCGCCCACGAGCGCTGTGCCCGCGCCACCACGCACCAGGCCCACACCGGCCCACAGGTTGGGCGACACCTCCAGGCCTTCGCGAATGTTGGCCTTGTTGAAACGACCACCATGCAGCTCGGCCATGCGCCGCTGCCCCACCGAATCCATGCGGCTGAACTTGGCCTGGGCTGCGGCCACGGTGGCTTCGTCGAGGTGAGACACCAGCGAGGCCGCGGCGTCCCAGGCTTCTTCTTCGGTCTCGCGCACGATCACATGCAGGCGAATACCGAACTCCAGCGTGCGTCCATGTTTGGCAGCACGCTGGCGAATGTCGGCCACCTTGGTCGCCACGGCCGCGGGCGGCTCGCCCCAGGTGAGGTAGGTGTCGAGTTGCGCGGCGGCCAGCTCGTGTGCCGCTTCGGAAGAGCCACCAAAAAAGGTCGGCGGGTACGGGCGCTGCACCGGGGGGTACAACAGCTTGCCGCCTTGCACCGTGAGCTGCTGGCCTTCGTAATCGAACGACTCGTTGGCATGGCTGCGGGTGATCAGCTCGCGCCAGATGTGCATGAACTCGGTCGACACCTCGTAGCGCTTGCCATGGTCGAGCGGGAAGCCGTCACCGGCCAGCTCTTCGGCGTCGCCACCGGTCACCAGGTTGATCAGCAAGCGGCCATTCGACAGGCGGTCGAAGGTGGCGGCCATGCGCGCGGCCACCGCCGGGGTCAGCAAGCCGGGGCGCAGCGCCACCAGGAACTTGAGGCGCTCGGTCACGGCGATCAGGCTGGCCGCCACCACCCACGGGTCTTCGCAAGAGCGACCCGTGGGCAACAGCACACCTTCGTAGCCGAGCGTGTCGGCCGCGACGGCCACTTGCTTGAAATACGCCAGGTCGGTGGAGCGTGCGCCGTGCGTGGTGCCGAGGTAACGGCTGTCGCCGTGGGTGGGGATGAACCAGAGGATCTTCATGGGTGGGTGCAGAGTGTGTGAAAAGTCAAAGCGCGCCGCGCTGGGTGACGGCAGCGGCCGGTTGCCAGGCGATGTCGGCCACACGAATCGGGCGCGGGATCAGTTGCAGCTGCGCGAACACATCGGCCACCTTCTGCTGGTCGGCCACGATCTGCGGCGTGATCGGCCCGACGGGCGACGGCGGGCGCCGCTCCAGCAGCCGGTAGGCGGTGGCGAGCGTGAGGCCGCTGAAATCGGCATAACGTTGCGCCGCGTCGCGGCGGTTGGCGCGCGCCCAGTGGTCGGTTTCGGTGAGTGCGTCGAACACGCGCTGCAAGGTGTCGGGGTAACGCTGCACGAACGCGGGTGCGGCGAGGTAGACGCTGTTGTTGTTGGTGAAGCCCCGGCTGGTGGTGAGCGCCCGCGCGTTGCCTTCGATCTCGGCGGCGGCGTAGTACGGGTCCCAGATCGCCCAGGCGTCGATGGCGCCGCGCTCGAAGGCGGCGCGTGCGTCGGCAGGCGGCAGGTAGTGCGGCTGGACGTCGCCCCAGGCGAGCTGGGCTCGCTCCAGCACCTTGAGCAAGAAGTAGTGCGAGCTGGAGCCCTTTTGCAGGGCGATGCGCTTGCCCTTCAATTCGACGCTGCTGCGCAGCGGCGAATCGGCACGCACCAGCACCGCCGACGCGTCGGGTTTGGGTGGCTCGGCGCCCACGTAGAGCAGCTCCTTGCCTGCGGCCTGCGCAAACACCGGCGGCGTGTCGCCGGTGGCGCCGAGGTCAACGCTGCCGACCGCCAGTGCCTCCAGCAGTTGCGGGCCGGCCGGGAACTCCACCCACTTCACCGAGGTGCCAGGCAGGCGCTGCTCCAGGCTGCCCCGCAACCTGAGCAAGGCGAGATTCACCGAGCCTTTCTGAAAGGCGATGCGCAACTCGGCGGGCGGCTTGGCCGCTTGTGCATGCGCGGGCCGCGACGCATTCCACAACACGCCCGTGGTGGCGAGCACGAGTGCGGCGCGGCGAGAGATCGAGGTGGGCTGTGTCATGGCGGCTCCTGGTGGTGGCTTCAGCGTTGCGCGGTGCTCGCAGCTCCAGGGAGCGCATCGGAGACGCGCACGGCCTTCGGGATCAGCTTCAGCTCGAAGAACACGTCGGCAATCTTTTGCTGCTCGGCCGCCACCTGCGGCGAAATCGGGCGAATGCCGTAGGCGAAGCGGCGTGCAGCCAGCTCGGCAATCGACACATCGAGGCCGATCTGCGGCGCGAGGAACTTGGCCACTTCGCCCGAGTTCTTGTCAGCCCACGCGTCGAGCTTGCCCAGCTCTTCGACGATGGCCTTGATGACCTGCGGGTTCTTGTCGGCATAAGCGCGTGAGGCCAGGTAGAACTGGTGGTTGCTGACCAGCCCCGTGCCATCGGCGAGCACACGTGCCGAGAGCTGCTTCTCCGCGGCGGCGAGGAATGGGTCCCAGATCACCCAGGCGTCGACTGCACCCCGCTCGAAGGCGGCGCGCGCATCGGCCGGGGGCAAGAAGACCACCTGCACGTCGCTGTACTTCAGGCCCGCTTTCTCCAGCGCCTTGACCAGCAGGTAGTGCACGTTGGAGCCCTTGTTCAGCGCAACACGTTTGCCCTTCAGCTCGGCCACGCTTTTCAGCGTGGAGCCCTTGGGCACGATGATCGCTTCGGCCGTCGGTGCGGGCGGCTGGTTGGCCACGTAGACCAGATCGGCACCGGCTGCCTGCGCAAAGATCGGCGGGGCTTCGCCCACGGTGCCGAAGTCGATCGAGCCGACATTCAGGCCTTCGAGCAGCACCGGGCCCGCCGGGAACTCCGTCCACTTCACTTCGATGCGTTGCGGAGCGAGGCGCTTCTCGAGATCGCCACGTGCCTTGAGCAGCGTGAGCGTGCCGTACTTCTGGTAGCCGATGCGCAGCACGTGCGGGCTCTGGGCCGAGGCGCTGCCGATGAATGCAACTGCACTCACGATCAAGCCGGTGGCGAAGCTGCGGCGAGACCACAGCGGGGCGAAGAGGGATGTCAAGGTCATGGTGATGAGGCTTTCGTTCGTGAGAGTCGATGGGGTTGCAGTCAGATGCTTTCGGTGGCGAGCGCGTTGCGCCGTGACCGTGGGGCCAGCTCCAACACGCCAAGCACAGCGCGGTCGAGCCGTTCGATCACCGCCGGATCAAACTCGTAGTGGCCGCCGGCTTGCAGGCGCGCTTGAGGGTCGGCCACGAACACCGCGTCGGCGATGTGCCGTGCGCCGAGTGCGTGCAGCACCGGCTTCAACGCGTAGTCGATCGCCAGCAAGTGGGCGATGCTGCCCCCGGTGGCGAGTGGCAGCACGGCCTTGCCGGCCAGGCAGTCTTGCGGCAACAGATCGAGAAAGGTTTTCAGCAAGCCGCTGTAGGCCGCCTTGTAGATGGGGGTGGCGATCACCACCGCGTCGGCGTCGCGCACCCGCGCCAGCGCGGCTTGCAGGTCTGCGTGCGACACGTCGGCCTGCAGCAGTGCCTGGGCCGGCAAGTCACGCAGCGCGACGGTGAGGCACAGCGCACCGGCACGGCGCAACTCGTGCTGCAAATGGCTCAACAGCGCGTGCGAACGGGAAGGCGAAGACGGACTGCCCGCCAACAAGACGACATTCATCGATCACTCCAGCCAAAACAGCAATTGCTGTTCGATGGAGCAAACGATACGCAGCCGCTTATGTGCCGTGAAGGAAGCTTTTCAGCTGTGCAAGGTCGCCCGGCAGATATGGGCGCGGCGCGCGTGGGTGCGCGTGGAGATCAGAGCCAGCGGCGTCTACTCGCTGAACCAGAGCTTGGTCACGTCGTAGCGCACCGCCACCTTTTTCTTGCTGACCACCTCGAACAGTTGCCACAACGGTATGGGTGCTTTTTCAGCGCCCTGCACCAGCTTTCTGCCATCGGGGTGGCCCTTCAGCCAGGCGATGAAGGCTTTGGCATCAGGCGTGTTGCCGGTCCATTTGTCAACGCGGCGGTAGAACTTGGGGTAGATCAGCGCCCCGCCGATGTGCAGGGCGTCTTTGGTCGGCACGAAGCCCGTTGTTGTTTTGTCTTGCGCCCAGACTGGCTTCTTGGCCTTGCGGGCCTGGGTCGCCGCCTCGGCCATGATCAATGCATGCGATTCGTCGGTGTTGTCGTAGAAGGCGGGGAAAGCCCAGCCTTCGGCGGCCTGCACGTAGTTCTCGCTCGACTGGATCACTTTGGCGACGTCGGTCGCCGAGACGATCTTGCCGTGGCTGAACCCACGCGGCTTCTTTCGGAAGAGGTAGCTCAGGGCCCGGCCGTAGTTGTCCATGCCGTGGGTCGCGATCCAGCCGGCC
>JACMKJ010000534.1 GCA_014380155.1 Rhizobacter sp.
GCGGCGCAGCACACGCGGTGCCGAGTGTTCTTCGGGCGTCACCAGCAGGCGGTTGGCGAGCAGGCGCTGGCCCAGTGCGGAGCGGCTGGTCAGCACCGCGAGCGGCACGGCCAGCAGCAGCGGCAGGCCCATCGGCGCCAGCCACAGGCTCGCCTGCGGTTGCAGCCACAACACCAGCACCGCAATGGCGGCCACCACCGAGCTGATCAGGCCGAAGCGCTGCAGCGCGTCGGCCCAGCCGATGTCGTTGGCTTCGCGCGGGGGCGACTTCCAGTCGAGCTTCAAGCCGGTGAGCGCGACCACCACGAACACCGTGTGCGCCATCATGCGCACCGGCGCTTGCAACAGCGACAAACCAGCTTCGAGGAAGGCGCCACGCACCAGGGCCGACGTGCCGCCGTAGCGGCGCTGCTGGCCCGTCATCACGATGGCCAGCACGCCCATGACACGCGGCAGCGCGAGCATCAGCACGGTGGCCGCCCACAGGCCAGCGATTTCGAGCGGGACCGCACGGGCTTCGCCCGCGACGGCCACACCGCCCCACATCCACAGCCCCGCGCCCAGCAGCACTGACACCAGCCACAGCGGCGCCGACAGATAAGCCAACGCACCGGTGAACAACATCGCGCGGTGCACGCCATGCAGGCCGGGCTCGGCCATCAGGCGGGCGTTTTGCAGGTTGCCCTGGCACCAGCGACGGTCGCGCTGGAGTTCCTCAAGAAGATTGGGGGGCTGTTGTTCGTAGCTGCCGTGCAGGTCGTGCACCAGCCACACGTGGTAGCCGGCACGGCGCATCAGGGCGGCTTCGACGAAGTCATGCGACAGCAATTCGCCCGAGAGGCCGCCGTGGCCTTGCAGCGGTGCGAGCGCGCAATGTTTCATGAAGGGCTCGATGCGGATGATCGCGTTGTGGCCCCAGTAGTGCGACTCGCCGAGCTGCCAGTACTGCATGCCGGCGGTGAACAAGCGCCCCGTCACGCGGCCCGAGAACTGCTGCGAGCGCGCGTGCACGGTGTCGAGCCCGCAAGCCTGCGGCGCGGTCTGCATGATGCCGGCGCTGGGGTGGGCTTCCATCAGGCGCACAAGTTTCACGAGGCAATCGCCGCTCATCACACTGTCGGCGTCGAGCACGACCATGTAACGGTACTTGCGGCCGAAGCGGCGGCAGAAGTCGGCCACGTTGCCGGCCTTGCGCTTGGTGCGGCGCTGGCGCCAGCGGTAGTAGATGCGCCCCGCTGAACCACACTCGTGGCGCAGTTCGGCCCAGGCCGCCAATTCGGCGGCGCGGATTTCGGGGTCGCTGGTGTCCGACAGCAGGTACACGTCAAACAATCTCGATGCGCCCGTGGCCGCGAGCGACTCGCAAGTGGCGCGCAGCCCAGCAAACACGGTCGCCACCTGCTCGTTGCAGATGGGCATGACGATGGCGGTGCGTGCGCTCATGTGGATCGGCTCATGGCCCACCGACGAGGCCGACATGGCATGCGCGTCACCGCGCCACAGCACCCAGAAACCCATCATCGCGGTGAAGAAGCCCGCCGACACCCAGGCGAAGAGCAGCGCATACAAGGCGATCTGCAGCGTGCGCAGCGCGGCGTTGTCGAACGCCGGCAGCACCTGGGCCAGCAAGGTGCTGGCACCGGCGGCCGACAGCGTGATCAGCGCCAGCAGCACACGGCGGCGCTTCTTGGCGGCCTGCTCCCAGGCAGCGGGTGCGGCCGTTGAAGTGGCGCGCGTGGCAGGTCGGCGGTTCATCACGATGTCGCCCAGGCTGCGCAAGAAACCGCGCCATGGGGTTGCGACCATCGAGCCGCGAAGCATCGGTGGAGTGCTCGGCCCATGCGTGGAATCAGAACTCACTCGGAGGGAAGAATGGTGGTCCATGTTTCAGTCAGGGCGTGGTCGCCGGTTTGGAGAAAGGCTCGCAGCTCGGCGGGTCGCGTGGGCTGGAGGCGGGTGAGGCGCACGGTCATGCGCCAGGTGCCGGTGACGGCATTGCGGTAAGCGTTGCGCTCGACGATGTGGGCGTTGGCGCCAGCGGTGACGACGGCTTTCACCGCCGCATCGGCGGGCAAGGCACGCAGTGCGGGGCCATCAAAGTCGACGACGTACTGCACTTCGTTCGGGTCGCGCACCTGCTCGCGTGCCACGAAGCCGTGGCCGCGGCGGGTCTGCACCGCCCAGCCGGTGGGCGGGCGCTGTTGAGCGTCGCCTTGCAGGTGCAGGCGGTAGGCGAAGTTGATGGGCTGGCCGCGTGCGGGAGCGCGCTCGGGCACCCAATAGGCCACGATGTTGTCGTCGGTCTCATCGGGCGTGGGCAGTTGCATCAGCTCGACGCGGCCGGGGCCCCAGCTGCCCACGGGCTCGACCCAGGCGCTCGGACGCTGCTCGTAGCGGGCTTCGGTGTCTTCATAGTTCGCGTGCGTGCGGTCGCGCTGCATCAGGCCGAAGCCTTTCAGCTCGCGCATGGCGAAAGAGGTGACCAGCATCTGCTTGGGGTTGACCAAGGGGCGCCACAGCCACTCGCCGTCACCGGTGGCGACCGACAGGCCGTCGGAGTCGTGCACCTCGGGGCGGAAGTCGTTCGCACGCGGCTGGTTCTCGCCGTGCTGGAACATGCTGGTCAGCGGTGCCAGGCCCAGCGTGGCCACACCGGCGCGCAAGAAGAGTCGAGCCTGCACATCGACCACGGTCGCGTCACCGGGGCGCAGCGTGAAGCGGTAGGCGCCGGTGGCGCGCGGCGAGTCCAGCAGCGCGTGGATCACGAGCGTCGTTGACTGTGTTGTGGGCCGCTCAATCCAGAACTCGGTGAAGCGCGGGAACTCTTCGCCTTTGCCAGCTTCAGCGCCCACGGTGTCGATGCCGAGACCGCGTGCCGACAAACCGTAGTGCTGGCCCTTGCCCAGCGCGCGGAAATAGCTTGCGCCGAGAAACACCACCAGCTCGTCTTTGTAGGCCGGGTTGTTGAGCGCGTAGTGCACGCGGAAACCGGCGAAGCCGAGATCCCCCCAGCTGTTGGGCGAGAGCGTGTTCTTGCCGTAGTCGAAGTTTTGCCGGTCGAAGGCGATGTGGCGCGCCTGGCCCGCCACCACTTCGTTGATGGCCACCGACTGCGTCTGGAATTTGCCCAGGTGGAAGAACATCAGCTCGAAGGGCAAGGCCTCCTTGCGCCACAGCGCCTGCTCGGGCTTGAAGCGGATGTCGCGGTACTGGTCGTAGTCGAGACCCTTCAGCTCGGCGGGCAGCACCACCGTGGCGGCCACATGGGGCCGGCTGGCGAGGCTTCGGGCGCGCTCGGCGACGTCGTCAAAGCCGAAATCGGCGGCCTTCGCCGGCACGCTGCTCAGCAGCGCCAGAACGAGCGCAGCCCATGTCGCCAAATGGCGAATGGGCTGAGCATTCAAGGTGGATGAAGACGATGCAATCGGCAAAACGTGGGGCCTGCTGGAGTGAAAAGCGGCTCCTTGGAGAGCCGCAACACTTCATCAGCGCAACACACGTGCCAGTTTGAAAAAATGCCCTGGAATCAAGGGCTTGAATGAATCGGCGTGATTGGCAGGCAACACACACCAGGAAAACCCGTTGTTTTTGTCGCCACACAGCGACAAGCCCCATCTCCACCACCCGCAAGTGCTTGAATCGACAGGCTTTTTGCCTTGTCTCTAGTCGGCGACAGGCGGCTCGGCGCGAAATTGGCCCGGCGTCAGCCCATGCCGCTGCAGCAGCCGGTAGAACTCGGTGCGGTTGCGGTCGGCCAGGCGCGCCGCGTCGGCCGCGTTGCCGTCGGTCAGCTTGAGCAAGCCCACCAGGTAGTCGCGCTCGAAGCGCTCGCGCGCGTGCGCATAGGTCAGCACCTCGACACTCGGCACACGCAGCGCGCGCTGCACGAGCGTGAGCGGGATCAGTGGCGTGGGTGTGAGAGCGCACACCTGCTCGACCACGTTGTGCAGCTGGCGCACGTTGCCGGGCCAGCGGGTGGTGGTGAGCGCCTTCATCGCGTCGGGCGCAAAGCCGCTGAAACGTTTGCCGTATTTCTCGCTCAGGCGCGCGAGAAAGTGGTTCGCCAGCAAGGGGATGTCTTCACGCCGCTCACCCAGCGTGGGCAAATGCAGCGAGACCACGTTGAGCCGGTAGTACAGGTCTTCGCGGAACTGGCCTTCGCCCATCGCGCCATCGAGGTCGCGGTGAGTCGCCGACAGAATGCGCACGTCGACCGGCACCGACTGGCTCGCCCCCACCGGCCGCACCGAACGCTCTTGCAGCACGCGAAGGAGCTTCACTTGCAGCGCGGGTGGCATGTCACCGATCTCGTCGAGAAAAAGCGTGCCGCCATCGGCCGTGACGAAGAGCCCGCGGTGGTTGGCCACGGCGCCGGTGAACGAGCCCTTCACATGGCCGAAGAGTTCGGATTCGAGCAACGCCTCGGGGATGGCGCTGCAGTTGACTGCCACGAAGGGCTTGGCCGCGCGCGGGCTCGCCCGGTGGATGGCCTGGGCCAGCAGCTCCTTGCCGCTGCCGCTCTCGCCGCGGATCAACACGCTCGCATCCGATGCGGCGACCATCTTGGCTTCGGTCAGCAGCTCGGCCATGCAGTTGGAGCGGCTGACGATGGCGGCGCGCCAGGCGTCATCGCCATCACGCTCGGGCTCGGCCGGCGGAGCCAGCGCGAGCGCTTCGTTGACCTTGTCGAGCAAGGCCTTGCCGTCGAAGGGCTTGGTGAGGTAGCTGAAGACACCGCGCGCGGTCGCCTCGACCGCATCGGGGATGGTGCCGTGCGCGGTGAGCAGGATCACCGGCAGCGCGGGGTGGCGCTTGCGGATCTCGTCAAACAGCGCCAGGCCGTCACGCCCGGGCAGCTGCACATCGCTCACCACCAATTGCGGGCGCGCCACGGCCAGCTGCGTGAGCGCGGCTTCGGCCGACTCGACCGAGGTGACACGGTGGCCGGCGGCCGTCAAGCGCATCGACAGCAGCTTCAGCAGGTCCGGGTCATCGTCGACCAGCAGCAGGTTGGCCATGGTCGCGGCGCTCTGTCAGGGCGCGGTTGACGCATGTGTTCGCGTCCGCGACGTTGCAGAATGCTCGGTCAGGAATCGGTGGTGATCGGCACATGAGCTGGCTCGACGACGCTCAGCTCGCCGCACGAGCTGCGA
>JACMKJ010000535.1 GCA_014380155.1 Rhizobacter sp.
CACGGGTGAGATCACAAGCTCGCTGCCGCAGGCCGAGCTGCTGGCGCGGCCGTTGCATCTGGCTGACCCGCAACGCGCGCCCGACGCCATGTCGTGGCCGGGTGCGACCCACACCTTGCGGCTGTCGACCTTGCTGTGGGGCCTGACGCACGCCCTCATCGACCAGGGCGTCTCGCCCCGCACCATCAATGGCCGCTACCAGCTCACACGCCCGCCCGAGCCTGCGGCCCTCTCGCGCCCGAGCACGCCGCGGTTGGTGACCGCCTGGACGCAGCGCGCCATGGGCGTTGGCGAAGCGGCCGCGGCGGGCCGGCTCTCGGCCTTCGAGATCCTGTGGTTCCTGAGCACGGCGTTGGCCCTGGGCATCGCCGTGCCTGCTACCGAGTCACAGGCGGGCACGACGCAGGCCTGAGCAGGCGAGCTTCAGAATAGCGACGGTTGCTCGGGTACGCTCCCCCCTCCCGATTCACTCGCGCCTTCCAACGCCATCGTCCATGACCTCTCTCACCTGCGTTGCCACCGAGGTAGTCACCACCCACCAGAAGACGGTCGGCTATGCCTACCGCACGGCCCCGGCTACGCCCAACGACAGCGGCTGGCGCTTTCTCAGTGGCGGCGAAAGCGAGAAGTACATGAACCAGCCCACGCACTACATCACCTGCGTGTTGGCGGATTTCGTCGTCGAGCATCCCGAGGTAGCACCACTGCTGGACCACCCGGCCGGCTCGGCCTTCGAGCGCGCCGGTGCGGGCGGGGCTTTCGAAGCGGTGCCGCTGGAATAGGAGCACGGCAAAACCGTGAGGCCGTGGCGGCAGGACCAGGGTACTGGGACGCGGCGGGATCGCGGCACGATGCGCGCATCCTGGATTCCCGTTTTCACGGGAACGACGGTTCAAGCAATTGCGCGGTTCCCCGGACAGCAGTGCGCCGTCGCGGGGATGACGCGCGTGCGTCTTACTTGATCGCCTTGAAGCGCACCCGCTTCGGCCGCGCACCTTCTTCACCCAGGCGCCGCTTCTTGTCGGCCTCGTACTCCTGGTAATTGCCGTCGAAGAAGTTCCACTTCGAATCGCCCTCGCAAGCGAGGATGTGGGTGGCGATGCGGTCGAGGAACCAGCGGTCGTGGCTGATCACCATGATCGAGCCGGCGAATTCGAGCAACGCGTCTTCCAGCGCGCGCAGGGTTTCAACGTCGAGGTCGTTTGACGGCTCGTCGAGCATCAGCACGTTGCCGCCCTGCGACAGCGTCTTGGCCAGGTGCAGCCGGCCACGCTCACCGCCCGAGAGGCTGCCCACCAGCTTCTGCTGGTCGTTGCCCTTGAAGTTGAAGCGGCCGATGTAGGCGCGGCTGGGCATCACGAACTTGCCGACGATGATGTTGTCGAGCCCGCCCGAGACGTCTTGCCACACGGTCTTGTCGGCGCTGAGCGACTCGCGGCTCTGGTCCACAAATGCCAGCCTGGCGGTCGGGCCGATCTTCACGTTGCCGCTGTCGGGCTTCTCCTGCCCCGAGATCATGCTGGGCAAACACCCGGTCAACAGCCGCGCCTATGTCGGGCGTTTCAACTTCAAGGGTGCCGACCAGCAGAAAAAGGTCGGCCAGCTTTCGGGCGGCGAACGCAACCGCGTTCACATGGCCAAGATGCTGAAAAAGGGCGGCAATGTGTTGCTGCTCGACGAACCGACCAACGACCTCGACATCACAACGCTTGAAGTGCTCGAAGAGAGTCTCGGCGAATTTCCGGGCGCCTTGGTGTTGGTGACGCACGATCGGTACCTGCTCAACAGCGTCTGCAACATCGTTA